>CALAED010000046.1 GCA_937891035.1 uncultured Thermomonosporaceae bacterium
GCCGCGCCGGGCGCCGGGTGCCCGACGGCCAGGCCGACGATGCCGGCGGCGGCCGTCAGCGTGCCGGCGCGGACGAGCATGCAGCCCCCGGCCGCCGCCGCGGTCCGGGCGCCCGGCCGGCCGACCCGCCGAAAGGGGTACAGCAGCGCGAAGAAGTACACGAACGCGGGCACGATCGACCGCTCCCACGCGGTACTCGTACGCAGCGTGGCAAGCTGCGAGACCAGGTCGTAGCCCGCGCCGCCGCCGGTGCCGTGCGCCACTCGGACCAGGCGGGTGAGCGTGCCGGGCGCGTGGCGGATGTCGGCGTCGGTGAACAACACGAACTCGGGCGCGCCCGCCGCCCGGACGCCCTCGGCCATCGCCCATACCTTTCCGGCCCAGCCCGCGGGGCGGTCGCCCGCCCGTACGACGCACAACTCGATGGCCGCGCCGCGACCGAGGCGCGCGGCCACCGCCGCCGTGCCGTCCGCGCTGCCGTCGTCGACCACGACCACCCGAAACCGGCCCGGGTAGCCCTGCGCGAGCAGGCTCGGCAGCGTCTGCGGCAACAGCGCGGCCTCGTCCCGCGCCGGCACCACCGCCGCAACCTCGGGCCAGACCGGCGGATCCGCTCCGGCGGGCAGCCCCGGCCCGGTGCGCCAGAACCATCCGTGCCCGACGGCCAGATACACCCACCCCACCAGCGCCGGCACCGCCGCGAACCCCAAGACCACCACGAGCCCCAGCCTGACAGCGACCGCCCGCCCCGTCGACCATGGACGGCCGGATCCGGACTTCGTCGCTCAGTGTCATTCGCCACAGACAGGAGGGCACGCGTCGGCGAACGTGGAGGGGTGCAGCAACAAGGAGGCTGACCATGATTCTGACCGTCGTCATCGGCCTGGCGGGAGTCGTCGCCGCCCCCGTCTACCTCGTGTACTTCGCCTTGGCCAGCCGCCACGACCCGTTGACTCCGGACGCCCATGGGCGTTCTGCTCGCTGGGCACGGCGCGCCGCCGGCGTGTCGGTTTCCCGCGGGGGGTGACCGCAGCGTAACGGGCGGCCGCGAGGCGCGTCCCATCACCGGCCGGTAGAGCTTGTACCGGCCGGTGACGTGTTTGTGGGGCCGCCGCGGGCGCCGCCGGCCCCACCAACACGTCACCGGCCGCAACCACCGAGTCGCCACGCCGAAACCGGCCCCGGCCACCTTCGCGCCGGAGGCCGTGGGGCCGGGAAGCCTACCGACGATGGCCGGGGCCGGCGATTCGAGCACGTGAGGGCGACGCTGCGCGCCTTGTCACGGCACGAGGAATGTACGAAACACACGGGAGTGCCGATAGCTGGGGAAATCCCTTAAGGGGGCGGCGCCGGCCGTCCCGTCGCCCCGCGACGGCCGGCGGCTACCGGCTCGCCCCGCCCTGGCCGATGCCGGCACGCCGGCGACCACGGCGGACGAGCAGGAACGCGGCGCCGCCGGCGAGCCCGGCCGCGATGACGACGCCGGCGGTGACGAACGGGAGACTTGAGCTCCGGCGCCCGGCTTCCAATTCGACCCGGCTGTCGTACTGGCCGTCCGCGTCGCCGGCACCCGCGCCCGCCGAGTCATGCGGCGCGGGCGTGGGGGTGGATGCGGGCGACTCGCGCTTGCCCGCACCGCCGCCGGCGGCGCCGCTCGCGCCGCCGAAGACCACGTCGGAGCAGGAATAGTAGGTGTCGGGAGTGCTGGAGTTCCGCCAGATCGTAAAGATCATGTGACGGCCGGACTTCCCGCGCGGCAGCCGCCCCTTCATGACGTACGAGCCGTTCCGCAAGGGCGGATCGGCGACCGCGGCGAACGGGCGGGGCTCCAGGTCGGACCATTTCAGCCGCCGCGCCGGGTCATAGCCGGTCCTGGTGACGTACAACCTGAACGTCCCCCGATGCGGGATGGTCGTTCGGTAGCCGAAGGTGAACCGGGCGCCCGAGGTGAGCCTGGTCGCCGGCCAGTCTGGTCGTGGGAGATCGAGGCCCCGGTAGGCGTCGAGGCCGCCGCTGCACAGCCGCCCGTCAGGGATCAAGCGGCGGTCCCTGCCGGCCACTCCCGGCACCTTGAGGTTGTCCCACTCGCGCAGCGCAGCGGCGTCGCCCGCCGCCCTGGCCGCCCGGCAGGCCGCCGACCGCGCGGCCGATCCGCCTTCTGGTCCGCACGCCGCAGCGCGGCTGATCGGATCGGTCATCGCGCCATGTGCGCCGGCGGGTGCGGCCATGGCCAACACCACGAGCGGGGCGACGCCGGCAGCGGCGATCTTGCGGACGGCGGTCACGAGCTACGGCCTCCTTCGGCGGCGGGCTGATGAAGGGTACGAAGCCGAGCGCCCGGCAGTTCAACGGCACGGCGGCGCCGGCCGGACGCGGGTCCGATCCGGAGGCGGGTCCGCTCTGGGGTGCTACGCGGGGCTGAAGCGGACGGGCAGGGTGGTCAGGCCGCGCATCCACACCGACGGCCGCCACACCAGCGCGTCGGCCGTCGTCGCGAGCTCCAAGTCCGGGAGGCGGTCGAGCAGCACCTGGACGGCGGTCTCGGTGATGCTCTCGGCGATCTCTCTGGCCGGGTACGGGCAGCCGTGCTCGCCGTGGCTGAAGGACATGTACGCCTGGTTGCCCACCGCGTCGGCATAAGAGTTCGGCCGTACGTCAGGGTCGGTGTTGGCCGCGGCCAGGCCGAGGACCACCAGGTCGCCCTTGCGGATGACCCGCCCGGCCAGCCGGGTGTCCCGGGTGGCCCAGCGGCCGATGAAGTTCTGCGTTGGCGTGTCCTCCCAGAGCACTTCGTTCAGCGCCTGCCCGATGCTTCGGCGGTGCCCGGCGAGGGTCAGCGCGAACCGTTCGTCGGTCAGCATCAGCCGCAAGGTGTTGCCCGTCCAGTCCGCAGTCGTAAGCTGCGCCGCGCCCATGCACAGGAACAGGTCGCGCTCGACCTCCTCGTCGCTGAACCCGATCGGGTGCGCCAGCAGCCGGGAGGGCAGGTCAGCCCCGGGGCGGCGGCGCTTTTCCGCGACGAGCCCGCCGATTCGCGCGGCCACCCGCTCGTGCGCCCGTACCGCCTCTTCGCCCGAGTCGCCCGAGGCCATGACGTCGCGTACCAACGCGGGCGCGTCCGACTCGGGCATGCCGTACAGCCGGCTGATCGCCAGCAGCGGCAGCGGCAAGGCGTACTCGGCCATCAGGTCGGCCTGGCCGCGGACGACAAACACGTCGATCAGCTCGTCGGCGATCTGCTCGACCTGCTTCCTCAGCTCGAAGTGGTCCACGCCGGCGAGCGCCTCATGCAGCGCCCCGCCGCGCAGCCGGTGCTCCTCGCCCTCAGTGAACACCGCAGACGGCTGATAGGCGACGTACGGCAGCGGCGCCCAGTCGGATGGGACGCGATCCCACGCGTTCCAGCGGCGGGAGTCCCGCCCGAAGATCTGCGGATTGGTGGTGACGTAGTGGATCTCCCGGTAGCCGAGCACCAGCCAGGCCGGCACGTCGCCCTCGAGCAAGACCGGCGCGACCGGCCCGTGCTCCGCCCTCATCTCGCTGTACAGATGCGTCGGGTTCTGCTGGAACCGCGATCCGTACAGCCGTATCCCGCCGGCGCGGGCCAGCTGGTCGACCGACGAGGGGGTGGGCGGCTCGGGTGCGGGCTGGGGGTGGGTCATCGCGGCGCTCCTGGCCGAAGGATCGGGTGCTGTCAGGAAGATGGCGATATTAGTACCGTGACCCCTGTGTCATCAGCGTTCCCTGCTCTCCGTGTTCGTTTCGCAACGCGCGTTTCGAGACAGTCGGTTAAAACGCCAGAAACGCCGGAATAATCCTTGGGAGGCTGCGCGGCGGTAAGCGGACGGCGGCCGCCCGGACAGGCGTGGCCAGAGTCGGCCGGTGTACAAGCCGGCCTGGCGATCAGGGCCCACAAGCGGGTTCAGTGTGAAATCAACGGGAATGCGGGGGGCTCTTACGTTCCTGGCCATTGAGCCGAAAGGCCGTGCTTGGGCGCCTCGCGACATGCCGGCCGGTTGCGGCCGGATGAAAGGGGACGGGGAGAACGATATGGACGGTAGGGGCGACATCCAAGACGTCGTGCGACCAGCGGCGTACCTTCCGCATGTGAAGGCGAGCCGGCCTCCGGCGGGCGGGCACGCCCACCATGGCCCGGTGGAGACGGTGCGTGAGGAGGACTACTACGGCCACCGGATCGTGGTGAGAACGACGTACCAGATCGAGGTCGACGGCCGGCCGGTCAGCGGGCACCTCGGGGTGGCCAACGACGGTCGCGTCCACTACCACCCGGTGCCCAACCTCAGCTACGCCTCGGCGGTGGACCTGGTGAAGGGCCTGATCGACGCCTTCCCCGAGGACTTCGAGCCCGGCGACGGCGGTCCGGGCCACGCGGACCACGACCATGCGGACCACGACCACGCGGACCATGCGGACCACCATCACCCGGGGGATGCCGACCACGAGGGGGGGCACTGACCATGGCCGCGATACGTTCCAATATCGTCACCGACAAGGCCGCGCGGGACGGCTATGTCGAGGGCATCCTCGCCCTGAAGGCCGAAGGTACCGGGATCATGTCGAACAGTCTCGGCATCCCGGAACCGGTGGTCGAGCTCAGCACGTACGACCTGTTCGTCCTCTGGCACATCTGGGCGATGTCGGTGTTCACGCCGCCCACCGAGGGCGACCGCAACGCCGCGCACCGAGGGCCGGTCTTCCTGCCCTGGCACCGGTTCATGCTGATCCTCCTTGAGGGGCAACTACAGCGTGTGCTGGGCAACCCCGACTTCGGGCTGCCGTACTGGTCGTGGGTCGACGATGACGAGAATTCGCCAGTGTGGGCTGACGACTGTATGGGCGGCAACGGCGATCCCGGCCGGGGCTTCACCGTCACCACCGGCCCGTTCTCGGAGTCCTCGCCGTTCCGGGTCAACATCGCCACCAACAGCGACGGCGACGTGGTGACCGTGCGGCGACCCCTCCGGCGGCGGTTCAACGTACCTCTCGGCCTGCCCACTCAGGACGAACTGCGGGTCGCGCTCGCCAACAGCGACTACGACGTGCCCCCGTGGGACGCGTCCGGCCAGACCGTGAGCTTCCGCAACCTGGTCGAGGGCTGGGTACCGGCCGAGACACAGCCGCACCTGCACAACCGCGTCCATGTCTGGGTGGGCGGCGACATGCTGCCGGCGTCTTCGCCGAACGATCCCGTCTTCTACCTCAACCACTGCAACGAGGACCGGATCTGGGCGGCCTGGCTCGAGAACGCCGCGGAGCCGCGCTACGTCCCGGACCAGTCGGCCGCTGAAGACCTCTTCCGCCACCGCATCGACGACCCGCTGTATTCGATCTTCACGGCCGACGACGACGATCGCTGGACTCCGCGACGAATGCTCGGCGTCGCCGACATCTACTCCTACGACAGCCTCACGTTCGGCTGAGCTCCGGCGCCGCCGGCCGGCGGCGCGGCGCCCGATGTGACAGCCGAGGCGGCGGCATCGCTGTACAAGGTGATGGCGACGCACAGGCGGTTTGTCGGTGATGGGGCGTTGCTGGCCGGCCGGTATCGGTTGAGCGAGCCGATCGGGCGGGGCGGCATGGCCGAGGTGTGGCGGGCGGAGGACGTATTGCTCGGCCGCCCGGTGGCGATCAAGTGGGGGCCCGCGCCCAGTGCGGCCGGTGGGGCCGCGGCGGGGGTGTGGCGCGAGGCGCGGGACGCGGCGCGGCTGATCCACCCCAACGTGGTCGCCGTCTACGACGTCGTGCCGGACGGCGACCGGCCGTTCCTGGTGATGGAGCTGGTCGAGGGCCGGGATCTGGCCGTGCTGCTGGCTGAGCGCGGTCCTCTTCCGTGCGCCTTGGTGGCGCGGATCGGCGCGCAGGCGGCGCGTGCGCTGGACGCGGCGCACAACGTCGGTCTGGTGCATCGTGATGTGAAGCCGGGCAACCTGCTGATGACCCCGGACGGCACCGTCAAGCTCGCTGACTTCGGCATCGCCGGCCAGTTCGGCGCGGCCGGGGACACCGGCGCGACCAGGGAGACCGGCGGGGCATACGGTGGCGCGGCCCTGGACGGTGGCGCGGCCGGGACGCCCCTGCTGGGCACCGACGCCTATGTGGCGCCCGAGCGTGCGGTGGGCCTGCCGGGCGGGCCCGCCAGCGACCTGTACTCGCTGGGGTGTGTGCTGTACGAGCTACTGGCCGGGCATCCCCCGTTCCCAGACGACGACCCGAAGGTGGTGGTGCGCCGGCACGTGGAGGACGACCCGGAACCGCCAGGTCGGCTGCGACCCGATATCCCGGCCGACCTAGAACATGCCGTACTGCGGCTATTGGCCAAGAATCCGGCGGACCGTCCACCAAGCGCCGAGCGTGTCGCTGTGGTGTTGCAATCGGTCGCCGAGACGCCGGCCGGCCCGCCTGCCGCCGCGGCCGAACCGGCGACCGCGACCCGGGTGCTGCCCACCGTCAACCCCGCCGGCTTCCACCGCGCGATGGCCGGCACGGGGCACGCGCAGCCGGCCGAGGTGGCCCCGCCTTTCCGGCACCCCGAGCCGCCGCCGCTGCTGACCTGGCTGGGCGAACGTCCCCTGCCGGCCGCAGCGGCGGGCGCCGTGGTCATCATCTCGGTGGTGGTCGCGCTGGTGGCCTGGCTGGCGGCCGGCGACCCGGAACCCGGCACGCCCGCCCTCGGTGTGCCGATCCAGGTCCCCACGGCGGCCACCCCGTCGAAGGCCGTCCGCGCGACGCCCGCCCGGCCGCGGCGCCCACCATCCCCGGCGGCTTTGTTGTCCGCGCTGGACCGGCGGTTGGCCCAGCAGGCCGCCACCGGCCGGCTCGACCCGAAGACGGCCGAGGAGCTACGCCACCGAACCGAAGAAGTCGCCGGCAAACTCGCCGAAGGCAAGACCAAGGAGGCGGCCGGCAAGGTGCGGGAGATACGCAAGAAACTCGACGAGGCCGCCCGTAAGGGCAAGTGGGCCCCAGACCCCGACGTCACCCGCCTGCTCGGACGGCTCAGCACCGCGCTCTGATCCGAGACACGCGCGGTCACGGCGCGTCGCGGGCGCGATGAGTCCGGCGCTCGGCATCCCGGTTGCGCAGATCTGCCAATGAACGCCCGGTTTCTTCGCAGTTCACGCCAATATTTCCTGGGGTCACGTCCTGGTTCGGCGCGCAACCTGCGGTGGTTGTCGGGCCGGTCGCCCGCGCCGCCGCCGTCGGGGTTGCCGGGGCGCCGGCGGCAGTTTAACGTGCTTTCAAACTAATAGGAAACCTTCCTATTAGTTATTGGCCGGCACAGGTATTTCGGGGGATCCGCCGTCGGCCCTAGCCCCGCCAGGAGACAGAGATGCGCCCCCGCTCCGTACTCAGCGTCCTCGCCACCCTGCTGCTCCTCCTGCTCGTGCCTCCGCTCGCCGGAACGGGCATCGCGGCAACGCCCACCGCCACCTTCGTCAAGACCGCCGACTGGGGTTCGGGCTGGGAGGGCAAGTACACGCTCACCAACGGCTCGAGCAGCACGATCAACGGATGGCGGGTCGAGTTCGACCTCCCGTCCGGGACGACGATCGGCACCTATTGGGATGCCCTGCTGACCTCGAGCCAGCAGCACCACACCTTCCGCAACCGCGAATACAACGGGACGATCACGCCGGGCGGTTCGGTCAGCTTCGGGTTCATCGGCGCCGGCCCGGCAAGCCCACAAAACTGCACCTTCAACGGCGCGCCATGCGGCGGCGGTGCCGATCCAGGGGACCCGGGAGGACTGGGCGCGCCGGGCACCCCCACCATCACCGCCCGCACCAACTCCTCCCTCACCCTGTCCTGGACGGCCGGCAGCGGCACGCCGACCGGCCACCGCGTCTACGAGGGCGGCACGCTGCGAGCCACCACCAGCGGAACGACGGCCACCCTCACCGGGCTGCAGACCTGCTCAACGCACACCTACACGGTCAGGGCGTTCAACGCGGCCGGCGAGTCGAGCGCCAGCGGCCCTGTCACCGGAACGACCTCGGGATGCGCGATCGGTCCGCTGCCCAGGCACTTCCTGACCGGCTACTGGCACAACTTCGACAACCCGGCCCGCGAGCTGCGCCTGTCGGCGGTCCCGGACGAGTACGACCTGGTCGCGGTGGCCTTCGGCGAGGCGACGACGCGCGCCGGTGAGGTCACCTTCCGGGTCGATCCCGGGCTGTCGGCCTCCCTCGGCGGCTACACCGACGCTCAGTTCAAGGCGGATCTGGCGGGCCTGCGGGCGAGGGGCAAGAAGGTCATCTTGTCGGTCGGCGGCGAGCGCGGCACGATCCGGGTCGGCGACACCGCCTCCGCGACGCTGTTCGCCGACTCCGTGCAGGCGCTGATCAACGCGTACGGCTTCGACGGGGTCGACATCGACTTGGAGAACGGCCTCAACCCGGCCTTCATGGAGCAGGCGCTGCGGCGGCTGCGCTCTACCGCCGGCTCGGGCCTGATCATCACGATGGCGCCGCAGACCATCGACATGCAGTCCACGGCCGGGTCCTACTTCCAGCTCGCGCTGAGGATCAGGGACATCTTGACCGTCGTCCACATGCAGTACTACAACTCCGGCTCGATGCTCGGCTGCGACCAGAGGGTGTACGGGCAAGGCTCGGTCGACTTCATCACCGCGCTGGCCTGCATCCAGCTGGAGAACGGGCTGCGGCCCGACCAAGTGGCGCTCGGCCTCCCGGCCGGGCCGGGTGCGGCGGGCGGCGGCATCGTCCCGCCCTCTACGGTCAACAACGCCCTGGACTGTTTGGCCAGGGGGACCGGCTGCGGCACGTTCCGGCCGCCGCGCACCTATCCGGACATCCGCGGCGCGATGACCTGGTCCATCAACTGGGACGTCACCAACGGCGGCGGCTTCGCGCGCACCGTCGGCCCGCACCTGGACGCGCTGCCCTAAGGCGCGGCCGGTTCGTGGCGCCCAGCCGTAACGCACTCATCTGGAAAGAAAGAAGGAATTCCATGCGATCCCCCCGCTCGCGTAGGGTGGCCGCCGCCGCTGCGGCGGTACCGGCCGCGACCATGGTGACGGTGCTGACGAACTCGCCGCCCGCCGCCGCGCACGGCAGCATGTCCGACCCGCCCAGTCGGGTGTACGTCTGCAAGAACGAGGGCCCGGAGTCACCGGACTCCGCGGCCTGCAAGGCCGCCGTGGCGGTCGCCGGCACGCAGGCGTTCTACGATTGGAACGAGGTCTCGTTGCTGGAGGCCGGCGGCCGGCACCGGGAGATCATCCCGGACGGGCAGCTGTGCAGCGCCGGCCGGGCCAAGTACCGCGGCCTGGACCTGCAGCGCACCGACTGGCCGGCCAAGCGCGTCTCGCCCGGAACGTTCACGCTCACCTACCACGCGACCGCACCGCATTCGAACAGCAACTTCGAGTTCTACATCACCCGTGCGGGCTGGGCCCCGTCCATGCCGTTGCGCTGGTCGGACCTGGTGCATCTGCGGACGTTCGTCAACCAGAACCCCACCACGTTCACCCAGTGGACGATCAACCTCCCGCAGCGCACCGGCCGGCACCTGCTCTACTCGATCTGGCAGCGGGTGGTGGGCAGCGCCGAGGCCTTCTACACCTGCTCGGACGTTGACTTCGGCGGCGGGACGACCACCCCGCCGCCCACGAGCCCGCCAACTCCGCCGCCAACCAGTCCGCCGCCAACCAGTCCGCCGCCGACGACTCCGCCGCCGACGACTCCGCCGCCGACAACTCCGCCCAGCGGCGGCACGTGGGCGGCCGGGACCGCGTACTCGGTGGGTGCGACGGTCAGCTACAACGGCATCTCGTACGTGTGCCTCCAGGCGCACACCGCGATCGCGGGCTGGGAGCCGCCGAACACCCCCGCCCTCTGGCGGACGGCCTGACAGCGCGCCGATGATGCGAGCGATGAGGTACGCCGCATGGGCGCTGGCCGGCGCGGGCGTCCTTGCGTTGTTGCTCGTCCAGTGCGGGGCCGCCGGCGGTTCGCCGGCCGGCCCCGCCGCCGGCCGGGGGTTCAACGCCACGGACGTGATGTTCCTGCAGATGATGGTTCCGCACCAGGGGCAGGGCGTGCGGCTGGTCCGGATGGCCCGGGGACGTCCCGTCCGCCCTGAGGTGGCGACGCTGACCGCCGCGATCGAGACCACTCAGCTCAGCGAGATCCAGAGCATGACGGCCCGGCTGCGCGTCTGGAAGCGCCCGCGGGCCGCGTCCGCGCACGAGCACGCCGCGCACGGCGGCATGCCGCGAACCACCGAAGCCGAACTGGAAGCCCTGGCCCGCGCCCCGGCCGGACGCTTCGAGCGCGAGTTCCTCAACCTGCTGATCGCCCATCAGGACGACGCCGTCCAACTGGCCCGAATGGAGACCGGCGGCGGCCGGGATCCCTGGACCCGCCGTCTCGCGGTCAACGTCGACCGGTCCCGGTCGGCCCAGATCACCCAAATGCTGGCATGGCTCGCCGCCGGCCCACGGTAAAGCTCGAATTGACCGGGGCGACACTATTATCTGTGGTTTTTACCCGTTTCCTCCCAGCGGATACAAAACCGGCGGCCGGTCTGAGTGCGAGGACGGGGTTCCGCTGAACCAATGTTGAGGTTTACGGTGTGAGGGAGAATCGATGATTTTGGGGACGGCATGGTTGAAACCGCTGGTGTATCTCGATCTTCAGTGGAATTTGATCCATTCGTGGAGCCGCACCGAGAAGATCCGTTCGCGTTCTTTTCATGGGCTCGGGAGCACGCGCCGGTCACCTACGTTCCGGCGCTCGGGGCATGGATGATCAGTCGATATGACGATGTCGTCCGGGTGCTGAATGACACGGAGGCTTTCTCCTCACAGAACGCGCTGGCGAGGATTGACCGGGACAACCCGCCCGAAGTACTGGAGATCTTGTCGGCCGCCGAGCCCATTGCTCCGGTCATCGTCCAGTGCGATTCTCCGGATCATGCTCCCCACCGATTGTTGTGGCGGCGACTGTTCCGCGGGGCGCGGATCAGCGCGCTGAAACCTCGAATGCAAAAGATCGCAGAAGAGCTCGTTGACGCCTTCGCCGGCGACGGGCATGCCGATCTCGTTGGACAGTTCTCTCGGCCGCACATCCTGCGGTCGGTGTGCGCGCTGGTCGGGATTCCGGAAGACGACCATGAGCGGGTCGCGGCCGCGGACTGGGCTTTCCTCATGCTTTTGGTGCCCAACGTCGACGTCGCGACGAAAAAACGGGCCGCCGAGCAGTATGTCGACCATGACCGCTACCTGCTCGACCTGTTCGACCAGCGCCGGGCCCGCCCCGCCGACGACATGCTGACGGAGCTGGTCGCGCTCATCGACGACCCCGATGAGCCGTTCACCGTGGCCGACGTGCTGATGCTGATTCGCGGGATCTTCGCGGCGGGCACACACACCCCGGCCGACGCCATCAGCGCCACATTGCTGAACACGCTGAGCGACCGCGAGCACTGGGAGCGGATGCTGGCCGACCCGTCCGTCATACCGGGCATGATCGAAGAGACGCTGCGCCGAGATGCCCCGCACCGGGGGCTGATGCGCATCACCACGCGCGAGATCGAGCTGCACGGCGTCCACCTGCCCGCCGGTTCGGCGATCTTCCCGATGCTCGGCTCGGCCAACCGAGACGGCGAGCACTTCGCCGAACCGGACGCGTTCCGCCCCGCGCGCGACGGCGTTCGCACCCACGTGGCCTTCGGCCACGGCCCGCACGACTGCATCGGCGCGCACCTGGCCCGCACCCAGGCCCGCATCGCGTTGACCGTCCTGGCCGGCCGCCTGCCGGACCTGCACCTGGCTGCGGACTTCAGCCCCGCTCACTACCAGGACTGGTTCTTTTGGGGCCTCGACCGCCTGGACGTCACGTGGCCGAGAGCTCACCGAGACGCCCCGACCGGTCGTTAGAGCAGCTCGACCGCCGCCCTAGTCTTCGATCGTGAGCCGGTCGAGGCGGAGGCCGCCGAACGCGTCCGCCGTCACGCCGCTGAGCCGCTCCGACCACACCAGATGATCATGATCGGACCAGAGTGGGATCATCGGGAGGTCGCGGAGCAGCGAACTTTCGGCCAGCCGGGCCGGGATCACGCCGTCCTCGGGCCTGGCGGCGCGGTTCGCCCGGTCCACCTGGTCGCCGGGGTCGGTGCCCGCGTACCCGGTCGGCGCATCGAGCAGGGCGGCGAGCGTGGCGACCGGGCTCGGGTAGTCGGCCGTCGCATGGAGCACGAACGGCCCGTCGACCTCGCGGCCGGCGATGGCCGCGGTGTAGCCGGCGGCGGGCAGGGCCTTGGGTCTGACGTCGAGCTTCAGGTCGGAGCCGAACTGCCGCGCGAGGGTGTGCACCCAGCGCTCGTCCCCCGTACCGGCCGGGTACCACAACGTCACCGGTCCGGGCGGCCCGCCGGCGTCGGCCAGCGTCGCGGCCGCGGCGCGCGCATCGTACACGCACCGCCGGCACGGGCTGTTCCGGCGGCCCAGCACGATGCCGGGCGGGATCAGCGAGTCGGCCGGGGCGGCCTGGTGGCCGAGGGCGGTCTCGGTGATCCGGCCACGATCGATGGCAAGCGACAGCGCCTGCCGCAGCGTGGCCGAGGAATATCTCTCGTCCCACAGCGGGAAGGCCAGATAGGTCACCGTCCGGCCCGGCACGGTGAGGTGGCGGCGAGGGAACTGCGCGTCCATGGATTCGTGCCGCGATGACGGCACCCCGGTCGCGATGTCCACGTCTCCGGCGAGGGCCGCCGCGTACTGCCGGGCGGGGTCGGGCATCGTCTTGATCACGATGTCCCGCCGGTCGCCCCGCTCGCTCCCGGCGCTCTGCTCGGCCGGGGTGAGCGTGATCTCCTGTGGCGAGCGGCGCAGCACGCGGAGCGGGCCGTTGCCGACGGGTCGCCGCCCGTAGGCCGCCCAGTCCCGCGACCGCAGGACGCCGTCCGGCATCGGCAAGAACGCGGGGTCGGCGAGCAGGGAGGGAAATCCGGCGAACGGGCGGTCGAGGGTGACCCGGAAGGTGCGGTCGTCCTCGACGTCGAGTCCGTCGACGCGTCCCGTCTCCGCGGCCCTCGCGGCACCCCGCACCCGGGCGACGTCGGTGAACAGGCGGGCGCCGTGCCAGCGCTCGCGCAGCACCGCGGTCCAGGCGTCGGTGAACGACCGGGCGGTGACCGGGGAACCGTCGTGGAATCGGCCGCCCGCGCGCAGCCGTACGGTCCAGGTGCGGCGGTCGTCGCCGGCGATCGATTCGGCCGCCGCGTTCACCGGTATGCCGGTACGAGGCTCGTACGCGGTCAGCCCGGTCCATACCGCACCGGCGACCATCCGGCCGGTGGGGTCGCGTACGTCTCCTGGGATCAGCGTCGCCGGCGCGGCGGCGCCGATCACGATCCGGGGGTCGGCGGGGTCGCTCCACGACCGCATGGCCACAACCGGCGCCGCCAGCACCACCACGGCGCCGGTGAGCAGGGCGGCGGTACGTGCGGCTGGCTTCATCGATGGCTTCTCCGGGATGGGGAAGGGCGACGCCGGTGAGCGTACGGCACCCGTCCTCGTCGAGAAAAGGTGCCAAAAACGCGCGCTTTGAGCGGTGTCGTGCTCGCTGTCCATTGATGATGGGAAGGTTTCCGTACAGACTAGGCGCGGCTAGTCGGTGAGACGTGGAGGCGCGTGATGTCTCGCAGCGGCACGGTAAGACGGAGTTCCTACGGCATCGGCGCGTTCTTCGCGGCCATGGTTTTGACGACCGGAACGGCGTTGGCCTGCCCGGTCGACCCGGGCACCGCGCAGACGAACGTCGGCGAGGGCCGCGACGCCGCCAGGACGCACGCCGTCCATGGTGGTGCCGACGTCGGCAAGACGTCCGCCGCCGTATCCTCGGCGATCAAGGGTGTGGAGCACGTCGGCACCGTGCCCGACGCCAAGGACGCCACGTCGCTGGTGTTCATGGACTACGGCAAGGGCCCGGGCAAGCGGACCATCGTGTACGTCAGCGGCCGGTTCGGGCTCAAGGGCTACGACATCACCGCCGACCCCACGCGGCCGCGGCTGGTCGGCGAGTTCAGCCTGCCCGGCTTCTGGCAGAGCGAGGACACCGACGCCGACCACAAGCGGAAGATCATCTACCTCTCCCGTGACCCGCGCGCCTTTGGCGGCACCACGGACACCGGTGTATCCGGGGTCTACATCATCGACGTGTCCAAGCCGGAGACCCCGACGCTGATCACCTTCCAGGAGCTCCCGGCCGGGCACACCACCAGCTGCATCAACGACTGCAAGTTCCTGTGGACCGGTGGCCCGGCCAAGGCCGCCTGGCAGCCGGCCGACTGGGGCGGCCGGCCGGCCTGGGTCACCGACGTACGCGACCCGCGCCACCCCAAGGTCTTCCCCGATCCCATCGACCTGGGGCGTAATGACGGCAAGACCGACTACACCCACGACATCCAGGTCGACTCGGCCGGCGTGGCATGGTCGTCCGGGCGAGGCGGCGTACGCGGCTACTACACGCGGGGCCGGCACTTCGACCCGGTCGCCGAGCGGTTCCGCACCGCCACCGCGTGGGACCCGGTCCCGTACGCGGGCGGCGGCATCGACGAGGCCACCACGAACTCCTCGTTCATGCACAACAGCTTCCGCGCGGTCGGCCGGACCAAGGACCAGGGCGCCGACCCCCGCACGTGGGGGGACGGCAAGCTGCTCATCGTCACCGAGGAGACCTTCAACGACGGCTGTGCCAACGACGGGCTGCTGGTCATCTCGTCTCTCGAAGGCTCGTTCGACGGGCAGGGCTGGCGGTCGACGCCGGAGAACCCGTTCCGGTTGCGCACCATCGGCACCTGGAGCCCGGTGGGGCAGGAGGGCAGCCGCGAGGACACCGCCGACTGCTCGGCGCACTACTTCGACGTCAAGGACGGCGTGCTCGCGCAGGCGTTCTACAACCAGGGCGTCCGGTTCATCGACGTGCGCGACCCGACCAACCCCACACAGGTCGCCTACTTCCGCATGGACGACGCCCGGGCCTGGGCGGCGTACTGGCACGGCGGGCACGTCTACGTCGCCGATAACGTGCGCGGCATCGACATCCTCAGGCCGACCTTCCGCTGAGCCGAGCCGCCCGCGGCGAGCCCGCCCCGGCTGCATCACCGTGTGCTGATCGAGCCCGCCCAGCCATCCAGCCGTCCTGCCGTCCTGCCGCTCCGGGGCGCTCAGCCGGTTCCGGCCATCGCGGCGAGGCGGCGGGCGAGCAGGGCGGCGGCCTGCCGCAGTTCCGGAGGCTCAAGTACCTCAGCCTCGAAGCCCAGCCGGGCGACGTGCACGGCGAGCCAGTCCAGCTCGTCCCCGCCGGCGACGAGCACGCACCATCCGTCGTGATCGTCCTCGACGCGTCCCACCTGGGGTGGGACCAGCTCCCGTATTCGGTCAGCCGGGGCGTGCAGGCGCACCCGGGCGAGATACCGGTACGGAGCCTCGGTCACGGACCGCTGCACGTAGGCGACCGGGTCCGGGTGCTCCCTGGCCCGGAAGCGCCAGGTCGTCGCCGCCACCTCGCGCATCCGGTCCAGCCGGAAGGTGCGCCAGTCGTCGCGGTCGACGTCCCTGGCCATCAGGTACCAGCGGCGGCTGGTGGCGACCATCCGGACCGGCTCGACCGTGCGCTCGCGCTCGCCGCCGTCGCGGCCGGCGTACCTGAACCGCACCCGCACGGCGTCGCGACAGGCCCGCGCGAGCGTCACCAGCAGCTCCGCGTCGATCTGGACCCCGGGGCCGACAAGGGTCTCGGTGGCGCCGTGCACCGCCCGCACCTCGGCGCGCAGCCGGGGCGGCATCACCTGGTCGAGCTTCGTGAGCGCCCGCAGCGCCGCCTCGCCCGCCCCGGCGACCGTGCCACCCGAGGCCAGCCGCAGGGACACCGCCGTCGCGATCGCCTCCTCGTCGTCGAGGAGTAGCGGCGGCAGCCGGGTGCCCGCGCCGAGCTGGTAGCCGCCGCCGACGCCCGCGGTCGCGAGCACGGGGTAGCCGAGCGCGCGCAGCCGTTCGACGTCACGGCGCACGGAGCGGTCGGTGACCCCAAGCTCGGCGGCGAGCTCGGCGGCGGTCCAGGACGGGCGGCGCTGCAACAGCGCCAGCAACCGCAGCACCCGCTCGGTCGTCGCCTCAACGGTCACGGCTTCATCGTTCCACAAATCGAGGAACATCTAGGAACGTATCTGTCCGCTATAGGGGGCAGGCTGAAACCATGAGTGACCTGATCTGGAACCCAATGCTCCGTGACCAGCTCGTCTGGCACTGGACCGACCATTTGCGCGATCGCCTCGACGGACTCACCGACGCCGAGTACTTCTGGGAGCCGGTGCCCGGCTGCTGGAGCGTGCGCCCGCGCGGCACGAGCGCCGCGCCGGTGCAGGCCGGCTCCGGCGCGATGACCATCGACTTCGCGATGCCGGAGCCCGACCCGCCGCCGCTCACGACGATCGCCTGGCGACTCGGGCACGTGATCGTCGGCGTGCTCGCGATGCGCAACGCCGCGCACTTCGGTCGCGCGCCCACCGACTACCAGTCGTTCGAGTACGCCCCGACGGCGGCAACGGCGCTGGCCCAGCTCGACGCCGAGTACGCCACCTGGCTGGCCGGGGTCGAGTCGCTCGGCGAGGACGGCCTCGCCCGCCCGAGCGGACCGGCGGAGGGACCCTACGCCGAGCAGCCGCTGGCGGTGCTTGTGCTGCACATCAACCGCGAGCTGATCCACCATCTGGCCGAGGTGTGCCTGCTCCGCGACCTCTACCTGTACACCCACCGGCAGCCAAGCGGCGGATCCGGCGACAGACCCATCAGCAAAATCCCGGCAGGAGGCGAACTGATATGACCCGCGACGTGCAGATCACCTTCGACTGCGCCGACCCGTCCGCGTTGGCGGCGTTTTGGGCCGAAGCCCTCGGCTACCAGGTACAGGATCCGCCCATGGGCTTCGAGTCGTGGGAGCAGGCCCTGGAGGCGATGGGCGTGCCGCCGGAACGGCGCAACGACGCCTCGGCGGTGGTCGATCCCAAGGGCGCCGGGCCGCGGCTGTTCTTCCAGCGGGTGCCGGAGCCCAAACGGGCCAAAAACCGCGTGCACCTCGATGTGCGAGCCGCCCCCGGGCTGGATGGCGACGCGCGGATGGCGGCGCTGGAGGAGGCGGCCGAGCGGCTCGTGTCCCACGGCGCCACCCGGCTCCGGCGCCACGAGCCAGAGCCTCCGCTCGGCGCCGGGCACATCGTGATGACCGATCCCGAGGGCAACGAGTTCTGCCTGGACTGATCGGCTGCGGCGGCGGTTCCGATCGCGGCCTCAGCGGAGCGCGTGGGCCCTGGCCAGCAGCGCGAGCGTGGCGGGGTGGCCGGGGCGGGAGAAGACGTCGCCGGTGGGGCCGGCCTCGGCGACGCGGCCGGCGTCCAGCACGGTGACGGTGTCGGTCCTGTCGGCGATGAGGTTCAGGTCGTGGCTGATCAGGACGAGGGCGATGTCGCGGCGGCCGCGCAGGTCCATCAGCAGGTCCATGATCGCTTCTGCGGTGGCGGCGTCGAGGGCCGATGTGACCTCGTCGCAGATGAGTACGTCCGGGTCGGCGGCGATGGCGCGGGCGATGGCGACGCGCTGCCGCTGCCCGCCGGACAACTCGTGGGGATAGCGCGCCGCGTGCTCGGCCGGCAGGCCGACGTGGTCCAGGAGTTCCGCGACCCGGCCGGGCACGTCCCCCGGCGGACACCGGCGGTGCAGGCGCAGCGGCCGCCCGATCGCGGCGCCGATCGTCCGGCTGGGGTTCAGCGCGCCGAGGGGGTTTTGCGTGACGAGCTGGATTCGGCGCCGCTGTTCCCGGCGGCGGCCGCGCAGGCCGGCCTTGAGTGGCCGGCCGTCGAGGGTGATCGTTCCTTCGGAGGTCTGCTGCAGGCCGACGATGGCGCGGGCCAGCGTGGTCTTGCCAGAGCCGGAGGCGCCGACGAGCCCGGCTGAGGCGCCGGGGGCGACGGAGAGGTCGACCCGGTTCAGCGCGACGACGTGGCGGCCGGGCCGGCCGAGCGTGGCACTGACGCCCTGGACCGCGAGGACGGGGGTGCCGGCCGCGGCGCCGGCCGGGGGCGGCCCCACGCCGGGGGTGGCGGCCGGGCGCGGACCGGCGGCCGACCGGCGGTCGCGGCTCGTGATGCCCAGCTCCACGACGTCGTCGGCGATGCGGGTGACCAGTTCGGTGTCATGGCAGGAGAACGCGACGGCGAGGCGGTGCGTGCGGGCGAGGTGCCGAAGGAGTTCGCCGATTTCCTCGCGTAGTGCCGGGTGCAGCCCCGCGGTCGGCTCGTCGAGCAGGAGCACGTCGGGGCGGCGGGCCAGGGCGCGGGCGATGGCGACGCGTCGTTGCTGGCCGCCGGACAGGGCGCCGGGACGCCGGGCGGTGAGGCCTTCGTCGTCTGGCAGGTGCACCTCGGCCAGCAGCGCGCCGACCGCTGCGCGGCCGCGGTCGGCGGGCGGAGCGAGTTCGGTGAGCAGCGTGCGCACGCGCATTCGGGGGTTGAGGGTGGAGCCGGGGTCTTGGCCGACGAAGCCGATCCGCTGTCGGCGCAGGGCGCGCAGGTCCCGGCCGGTCAGGGTGAACAGGTCGTGGCCGAGGACCTCGACGCGGCCGGCGGTACGGGTGGTGCCGGGCGGCACGTGGCCGGTGATGGCGCGCAGCAGGGTCGTCTTGCCGGCGCCGGACGGGCCGGTCACCGCGAGCAGGTGGCCGGGGAACAGCGCGAGTTCGGCGTCGCGCAGCAGGTCCCGGCCACCCGCGGCGGCGGAGATCGTGAGCGCGCGGACCGTGACCGTCGGCACGTCCAGCATGTCCGGCCCGTCCAGTACGCCGGGTACGTCCGGCCTGTTGGGGGGCACGTGCGGCGGTCGTCCTTCGGTTCCCGGCCGGCCGGGTGGGCCGTATCGGTCGGGGGCGTGGCTCATCGGACGGTCACCGCCGTCCGGCCGGTCTGCGGGGCGAGGGCGTGCGCGGCGTGGTTGACGGTGAGGGCGACCAGCCCGATGGCCAGGCTGGGCACGACGACCGCCCACGGGTTGAGCAGGATGCCCGCCGCGTTCTCGCGGATCATCAGCGCCCAGTCGGCTGTCGGGGGTTGCGGTCCGACCTGGAGAAACCCGGCGGTGGACACGACGTACACGGCGGCGACGAACCGGAGCCCGAAAACGGCGAGCAAGGTGGCGCGCAGGTTGGGCAAGACGTCGCGCAGGACCAGGTGCCACAGCCGTTCCCCGCCGGCCGCGGCCGCCTCGACGTAGCCGGCGGCGGTGACCGGTGCGGCAGCGGCGGCGGTGAGCCGTATCGCGTACGGCAGTCCGGTGCCGACGGCGGCGGCGATGACCGCGAGCCGGCCGCCGCCCGGCCAGGACAGCGCGACGAGCAGCACGGCCAGCACCGCCGGGAGCAGCATGAAGACGTCCGCGGTCCGTTCGACCAGCCGCCCGAGCGCGGGGCGCAGGGCGCCCACGGCCCCGAGCACCGCGGCGATCGCGGTGACGAGGGCGGCGATGAGCAGGGCGGAGACGATGAGTTCGCGGCCACCGATCAGGACGCGGCTGAGCACGTCCCTGCCGAGCTGGTCGCCGCCGAGGGCGAAGCCGCCGCCCGGCGTGCCGTAGGGGAGGGTGACGGGGGCGTCTTCGGGATGCGGCGCCAGCCACGGTCCGGCCAGGACGAGCGCGATCAGCACCAGCGCCGGCGCCAGGCGCCGCGCGGTCATCCGCCGCCTCCCGCGACGGCGTCGCCTCCCGTGGCGACGTCTCGCACCAGGTCGGCCAGCAGCAGCACCCCAGTGATGACCGCGCCGGTCAGCGCGATGATCGCGGCGACAACGGGACTGTCGCGGTCGCCGACCGCGCCGGCGAGAACCGAGCCGACACCGGGATGGTTGAAGATGGTCTCCACCACGACCGCGCCGCCGAGGAGCATGCCGGTCGATGTGGCCAGGCCAGCCGTGATGGCCGGCAGCGCCCCTGGCAGCAGGTGGCGGGTCAGGACACGGTACGGCGACAGCCCGTCGAGCACGGCCGCCTCCACGTGCGGCGCCCGGGCCTCGTCGGCGAGCGCGGCCCGGACGATGCGGGTGTTCCAACCGGTCTGCGGGATGGTGAGCGCGAGCACCGGCAGGATCAGCATCTGCCAGGATGCGAGCCCGCCGTCCGCGCCGGTGATGGTGACGGCGGGCAGCCAGCCGGCCCACAGCGACAGCACCAGCACAAGGGCGACCGCGATCACGAACTCGGGCAGGGCGAGCAGCGCGGTGGCCGTCCCGGACACGGCCCGGTCCAGCACGCCGCCCGGCCGGCTCGCCGCCCAGCAGCCGAGCGCGACGGACAGAACGGTGGTGAGCAGCAGCGCGATGCCGCCGAGCAGCAAGGTGTTGGGCAGCGGGCCGCCGAGCAGGGCGGCCACCGGCTCGCCGCGGGCCGAGGTGCCCAGGTCGCCGGTCGGCAGCCCGGTCATCCAATCCCACAATCGCTCGAGGACCGGCCGGTCGAGGCCGAGCAGCTCACGGCGCCTGGCCAGGTCGGCGGCGCTCTCGCCGCGCACCGACGTCGCGGTGGCGGCGTCGCCAGGCAGCAGTTCGACCGTGGCGAACACCAGCCCGAGCAGCGCCGCCATCAGCAACGCGCGCCGCAGCAGCAGGCCGGCGACGCGAACCGGCAGCGCCGTCGCCCGCCGCCTCATCGGCGTGGTCGCGGGCGGGGACGGGGGCGGGGGCGAGCCGGCGGTCAGCCGGTCAGCCATGTCTTCTCGAGCCGCACCCGGCCGTATCCGGGCAGCGTGGGCAGTCCGCGGACGGTGGACTTTGCCAGGTCGATCCCGTCGGCCATGCCCCACAGCAGGTAGCCGGACCGCTGGTGCTGGATCTCCTGCAGCTTGCGCAGCAGCCTGGTGCGCTCGGCGGCGTCGGCGGTGCCGATGGCGTCCCGGTAGGCCTCGTCGAAGGCCGGATCCTTCCAGGCCGTCTCGTTTTGGCCGCTGCCGGAGACCATCGTCTTGCCGGCGAAGAAGACGACGGAGTCGTTGGTGCCCCAGTACGTGGTGTAGAGGTGCGCGTTGAGCCAGGTCTTGTCCCAGAACGTCCCGGACTCCTGCTTGACCACCTTGATCCGCACTCCGGCCTCGCGCACCTGGGTGGCGAACAGCGTGGCCGACTCGGCCAGGCCCGCGATGTCCTCGGTGGTGTACAGCTCGTAGGTCCTGGCGGTGTCGAAGCCCGCCTGCTGGAGCAGTTGCCTGGCCTTCGTCAGGTCGCGGGTGCGCTGCGGGATGTCGCGCGCGTAGGCCGGGTCGCCGGTGCCGAGGATGTCGTTGGCGACCGTGCCGTACCCGGACAGGACCTGCCTGACCATGGCCTCGCGGTCGACGGCCAAGCGCAGCGCCTCCCGTACCCGCGGGTCGGCGAACGGGCCGTCGGCGGTGCGCATCGCGATCGGCATCGCCATGTCGTTGGGGCGGCGCAGGGTCTGGATGCCGGGGCGGCCCTTGGCCGTCCTTGCGGCCAGGGCGCCGACGTTGGAGGCGAGGTCGAGCTGGCCCGACAGCAGCGCGTTGGCCATGGCCTGCGGGCTTTCGAAGATCTTCACCTCGATCGCGTCGAGGTGGACCTCGCCGCCGTACCAGGAGTCGTTGCGCACCAGCCGGGCGTTGCCGCCGCGGAACCAATCGAGCTTGAACGGGCCGGTGCCGGGGGCCTTGTCGATCGCGGCGTCCGCGGTGCCCTTGGGCACCACGAAGGTGGTGAGCCTGGTCAGCAGCGGCAGTTCGGCGTTCGCGTCGGCTGAGACGAGGACGACGGTGCCGGTGCCGTCCGCCGTGATGTCGTCGGCCCGGATGCCGGGCAGCCGGGAGGCGCCCGCCGGGGTGTTGCGCAGCCGGCGCAGCGAGTACACCACGTCCTCGGCGGTGACGGGCGAGCCGTCGTGGAACTTCGCGCCGGGCGCGAGGGTGAACCGCCAGGTCTTGAGGTCGGCGGAGGGCTCCCACTTGGTGGCCAGGCGGGCCACGGTGTTGGACTTGGCGCCCGGGACGGTGAGGGTGTCGTAGACCAGACTGATGATCAGATAGTCGCTCTCGTTGGCCTGGGTACCGTGCGGATCACGTGTGATGGCGCCGGCCCTGCCGAGCGCGCCGACGCGGAGGATGCCGCCCCGGCGCGGCTTGGCCGGCTGCCCCGACGGCCGTCCGGCGGTGGAACCGCCGGAGTCGTCGGCTCCACACGCCGCCAGCAGCACGGCCGCGGTCAGGCCGCCACCGCCCAGGAGCACCTCGCGTCTCGACAGATCCATGCGTCCTCGATTCACGGTAAAACGGGTCCAAAGTTCAGCCTCGTTAGGTTTGCCTACCCTAACTTGAAGGTCATGCGCAAGGAGATTCAAGCAACCCAAGGGAAAATTAGGTAAGGCTTGCCTAAGTTGGCTTCCTTGGTTAGGTTCCTGTCCGGTCCGGCAGCCGGCCAAGTCCGGATATGACATGCAACCGACTGATTGGGTTCGCTCGTGCCATCCGACCCTGTCGCTGTCCCCGCTCCCACCCCAAACCCCAGCCACGATCCCACCCCCGTTCCCGCGCCGAGCCCCGTCCCCGCGCCGACCCCCGTTCGCACGCTCGCCCCGGAGTCGGCACGCGAGCTCACCGCCGCCGCCGGCGCGCTCCTGGCCGAATTCGGCGGCACCGCAAACCATCCCGGGCTGCCGGCCAGGGCGGCCGCCGCGGCGGCCCGGCTGAGCGAGCCCATCAGGCTCGCCTGCCGTCCCTTCGACACCCCCGACGGCCTGTACGTCCTGCGCGGCCTGACCATCGACGACGACGTCATCGGCCCCACCCCTGAACACTGGTCGGCCGCGGGCGTAGCGGGCGCCCGCTACGACGTCGGGCTGCTCCACATCGGCGCGAACGACGTG
>CALAED010000047.1 GCA_937891035.1 uncultured Thermomonosporaceae bacterium
GCGCGACCGAAAGCGAGGATCTCCATGCACATCGTCCGCTTCGTCGCCCCTCCCGCCGGCGGCTTTCCGCTGCCCGCCGGACCTGTTCAGGCCAACGGGTCGACCGATCAGGAAGTACGAGGACACGCCGACGAAGCCAATGAGAGCGCTGTGGGGGTCACGGACGGCGTCACCGTCACCGAACTGACCGGGGTGAGCGGCATCGGGGAAATGCTCCGGCTTCCGGCCGCCTCGCTGCGCGAGCGCTGTGTTGGTGCCGAGGGGCCGCGACACGACGCCGCCGCGGTCCGGCTGCTTCCACCGGTCGACGGTCACATGGAAGTCTGGGCGGCCGGGGTCACCTATCACCGCTCCCGGGAGGCCAGGGTCGTCGAGAGCGAACGGGCAGCCGATGTCTACCAGCAGGTCTACGAAGCAGAGCGGCCAGAACTGTTCTTCAAGTCCGCGGCCTGGCGCGTGACCGGCGACGGCGAGACGGTGGCGATCCGCACCGACTCGGGCATCGACGTACCCGAGCCCGAACTCGGCCTCGTGGTGAACCGGCACGCCGAAATCGTCGGTTACACCGTCGTCAACGACGTGAGCTCGCGGACCATCGAGGGCGAGAACCCGCTGTACCTTCCGCAGGCGAAGATCTATCTCGGCGGCTGCGCCGCCGGCCCGGCGATCCGCCCCGCCTGGGAGATCACCGACCCGTACGACCTCGACATCACCCTGACCATCCGCCGCGACGGCGCGCAGGCGTGGACCGGCAGCGCCGCCACCAGCCTCCTGCAGCGCAGGTTCGACGACCTCGTGCGTTACCTGTTCCGCGCGGACGACTTTCCCGACGGCGTCGTGCTCGCGACGGGTACCTCGCTTGTCCCCGATCTCCCCTTCACATTGCTGGCCGGCGACGAGATCATCATCACGATCACCGACGTGGGCACCTTGACCAGCCGGGTCGTGTCCGGCAAGGCCGCGATGAGCTGGCTCAGCGCTACCGTCGCCGAGCCGCCCCCGTCATCTCAGAGCTCCATCCGCCACTAACGAGAGGCCCACCGACCGAGGTGGCCCGAAGAATTCGGGCGTTTGCGGGACCCTCGAATTGCGCTCTTGCCGGCGCCTTCGAGCTGCCCGCCGGGGCGCCGGTAATCGGCTCGGCCGGGTATTTTCGGGGAGCAACGCAAGCGGAGGAATGAATGTGCGCGGACGCACTTCGTGATGTGCCGCTATACGGCAAAGTCCGCATGTCGCAGAATACGCGGGAGGCCGCTCGCCGGTCCACCTTGTCATGCGCGTGAAGTCGAAGCGATCGGAATTCTTATGCTTGAGTCCCACCGTCCGGTATTGCTCGCCGTCGACGACGACCCGCATGTGCTGCGAGCCATCCGACGCGACCTGACTCGAGCTTATCAAGATCGTTACCGAGTGATCGCTTCAACGTCGGCGAGCGAGGGCCTGCGCATCCTCGACACCCTGCGCGAACGCCGCGAAGAGCCCGCGCTGCTGCTTGTCGACCAGCGGATGCCGGAGATGCCGGGAGTCGACTTCCTCGCCGAGTCGCTCGGCCGCTTCCCCACCACCCGCCGCGTGCTGCTGACCGCGTACGCCGACACCGGCGTGGCCATCGCCGCGATCAACCGGGTGCGGCTCGATCACTACCTGGTCAAGCCCTGGGAGCCGCCGGAGGAGCGGCTCTACCCGGTGCTCGACGAACTGCTGGATGAATGGCAGGCCTCCTACCAGCCGCCGTACGCGGGCATCCAGCTCGTCGGCCACCGGTTCGTACCGGCCACCCATCATCTGCGGGACTTCCTCACCCGCCATCACCAGCCGTTCCGCTTCCTCGACGTCGAGCGCGACACGGTCACGGACGTCGCCGAGACCGAACTCCCCGCGGTCCTGCTGCCCGACGGCACCAAGCTCGTCCGGCCGAGCACGACCGACCTGGTCAAGGTGCTCGGCCTGAACAGCGAGGCCAGCCGCCCGCACTACAACGTGGCCATCGTCGGAGGCGGGCCGGCCGGTCTCGCCGCGGCCGTCTACGCGTCCTCAGAAGGGCTGTCCACGCTGCTGCTCGACGCCTACGTCCCGGGCGGGCAGGCCGGGATGTCCAGCCGGATCGAGAACTACCTCGGGTTTCCCGCGGGGATCTCCGGAGCCGAACTGACCCGGCGGGCGGTGGCCCAGGCGCGCCGCTTCGGCGCGGATCTCCTTTCGCCGGTGGCGGCGGTCGCGCTGCGCTCGGCGGGCCGGGCGAAGATCCTCACGCTCTCCGATGGGCGAGAGATCAGCGCGGGGATGATCATACTGGCCCCCGGGCTGTCGTATCGGCGGCTCGACGCCGATGGCGCGGAGCGCTTCGAAGGGGCGGGCATTTACTACGGCGCGACCACGGCCGAGACCACGTCGTGCAAGGGGCAACGGGTGTGGATCGTCGGCGGCGCGAACTCCGCCGGCCAGGCCGCGCTGCACTTCGCCCAGCACGCTCAACAGGTCGTCATGCTGATCAGGTCGGACGGTCTCGAGGCCACGATGTCGCGCTATCTCCTCGAGGACATCGAGGCCACCGCCAACATCGCGGTGTGGCCGCGTACCAAGTTGATCGCGGTCGACGGCACCGACCGGCTCGAGCGCATCACCCTGCACAAGCTGGACGACGACACGGTCACCACGGAGGAGGCCGAGAACGTCTTCACCTTCATCGGTGCGCGGCCGCGCACCGACTGGCTCGATGGCGCGGTGTGCCGCGACAACGACGGCTACTTGCTGACCGGACCCGATCTGCGCCCGCGCGAGGAACTGCCCGGCTGGGACCTGCCTCGGGACCCATTGCTCCTCGAGACCAGCATGCCCGGTGTGTTCGCCGTCGGGGACGCCAGGGCCGGCTCGGTCAAGCGCATCGCCTCGAGCGTGGGCGAGGGCGCGATGGCGGTGACACTGCTGCATCAGTATCAGGCCAACACCTGAATGATGCACGCCGGCACGGACAGAGTTGGCCGAGTACGGCGTAAACTTCGATAAGTCACCACGGCCGGGGCGCGGCGCCATTGACTCGGCGGTCACTGGATCATAATTTTCGATCATGACGCTTGCGGCTTGGGAGACCGGATTTTTATCTCCCGCCGCGGTTCGAGATACTCCGGCCGAATCGGTCGAGTTGCAAACTGCCGGTACCCGCTCTTTTCCGAAAGGCACGAAGAACATTGTGCCTTCGCGCCTAGAAAGGCTTTCAGGGCGCCGCGCTGGCATGATCATTGACGCCAGGTGAATCCAGGGAGTGATCATGGCGACGCGTGTATTGGTCTGCGACGCGCTGCCCGTGGTACGCGAGGGCATGCGGACCGTTCTCGCGGCCGAACCCGACATCGAGGTCGTGGGCACCACGGACAGCGGCATCGAGGCGCTGGTCATGACGCGCCGCCTGCACCCCCATGTCGTCATCACGGACGCGACGCTGTCCGGGCTGTCGGGCGTCGAACTGACGCGTCGCCTCCAGCGGGAACCCATTGAACCGGCGCCGAGCGTGCTGGTGTTCACCCCCCGCGACGACGACGTGAAGATCATGAGCTTCCTGGAGGCGGGCGCCATGGGCCTCGTCGTCAAAGAGACCGGCACCGACGAGATGGCCACCGCCGTGCGCGTGGTCGCGGCCGGCGAGGCGATGCTGGCTCCGTGCGTTAGCCGCAAGCTCCTCGACTGGTTCTTTGAGCGCGCGGCTCGGCCGAACGGGCAGGTGAACCTCGCCGTGGCCGGCCTCAGCCCGCGCGAACGGGAGGTGCTCGGCCTGGTCGCCCGCGGCATGTCCGGGCTGGAGATCGCCAAAGAGCTCCAGATCACCGAGGCGACCGTGCGTACCCACATCTACCGGATCCGGCACAAGCTCGAGTTGCGGAACCGGGCCCAGCTGGTCGCCTTCGCCTACCGTAACGGCCTCGCCCCCGCCGCCTAGTGCGGTGTCCATCACCGTCTACCGGGTCCGCGGCCGGCGACGGTAAGCGCGGACGCCCGGCGGCGACGCGGCCAGGTTTGTGGACACCGCGCCGGCCCGAATTCCGCCGGCAACGGAGCCGGTCGCCCGTGGGAACCATGGGCCGCCGCGTGAGTCGGCCACGACGGCCCATGGCTGGCCACGGCGAAGTCGTTGTGATGTGGCGCGCCGCCGGAGCCGGTGCCGCGACGGCGACGTGCCACGACCGGCCGACTGCCTGGGGGGACCCTGTAACCCAGGCAGTACGGCCAGCCGGTTCGGGGACGCCGCGAGTCGGTGGGCCCTGACGATCATCGGCGGTCCGCCGGCTCCACGCAGGTACGCGGCGTACCGGTTGGCACGTGGATCGCGATGGCACCTTCCCACCTGATAACGAAATCGGAATGGCCGGTGTGGCCGGCCGGTGAGCTGCCGATGGTGCGCGGCCGGTCCATATCCGTTCCTTCCCGAGACGTTTTTCGATGTTCACTTATAAGGCTATGACCGGCCCGGCTTGACGGGTATCGGCCGAGCCGATGCAATTGTTGTCAACGCTCCGTTGACACCGCGGGCCGGGCCTGACACGAATCCGGCGGCGACGCCGGCATCGCCCGGATGCCACCGCGCCTCACCCGCCTCGCCGTCGCGGCGGGATCGGGCGGCGGGCCGTGCCGCGCCCCGCGAAATCGCTGTTGATTAGCTCGGGGCGACCTCACGCAGTCTCTTGGTGAATCCATGGGAGTGCGGCGTGCCTGCGCGTCAAACCTTGTGCCCGCCAGCACACGGGAATGAATCTGGAGCCACTTATGCGCAGGCGCCTTCGGCTGTCAAAGCGGCAGTCGAGAAAGGTTGATCATCGTGAGCAACGAGAATGTGACGCGCGACGTCGCCGAAGGCTGGTTCAAGGCACTCACCACCGGCGACATCGCGACGGCCCTCGAATTTCTCGATCCGGCCGTGGAGTTCATCAACTACATACCGGTCCCCGGTTACAACACCGATATGCCGTGGATCGGCACGTACCACGGACGAGATGAGGTGCTGGCGAGCTTCAAAGTCTTTGTCGGGGTCTGTGAGGTAAATAGCGAAGAACTCGTCAGCCTGGCCGTCGACGGCGACGAGGCGTTCGGCGTCATCCACGAGAATTCCACCGTCCGGGACACCGAGATCCCGTTCGAGATCGAGTTCATCCAGCGTCTCACCGTGCGCGATGGCAAGATCATTCGCTGGAAGTCCTACACCGACCCGTCCCCCATCATCCGCGCGATCCGCGGCGTGTCGGACGCGGGTGCCCGGCTCGTTCGGGCCGCGCGCGAGCGGGATCAGGTCGCCGCGCGGACGCTGCTCGCCGCCGGCGCGCACCCGGACGCCAGGGAGGACGGGACCGGCCTCACGCCGCTGATGATCGCGGCGGGCAACGCGGACCCGGAGATGGTCCAGCTGCTGCTGGGCGCCGGCGCGGACGTGTTCACCGGGGACGCCAATGCCGGTGCGACCGCCCTGCACAAGGCCTGCCAAGGCGGCAACCTGGACGTGGTCAAGGCAATTGTGGAGGCCGGGGCGTTCGTTGACGCGGTGGCGCCGACCACCGGGCACACCCCGCTCATGGACGCGCTTTGGTACAAGTACCCCGAGCTCGCGAAGTACCTGCTGGACCAGGGCGCCGGGCTGAACCTGAGCACGCACTACGGCTTCTCGCTCAAGGAGCACTTCGAGTACGAGCTCAACGTCAACACGATCGGCAAGGAACGGCTGCTGCTGGCCGAGCGGTACCTCAAGGACCGGCAGGCCGGCGATGAGCGCAAGGCCGAGTCGCAGCGCCTGATGGCCGCTGTCACCCGCGACGACGTCGCCGAGGTCCGCCGGCTGATCGCCGAGGGTGTGGAGATCGACGAGCGCTTCCCCATCGTGAACGGCTTCAACGACGCCCACACGCCGCTGCTGGTGGCGGCGCGCGACGGGCACACCGAGATCGCGCGGCTGCTGCTCGAGGCCGGGGCCGACGTCAACGCGACCGAGCCGACCTTCGGCGCGGTCCCGCTGCACAAGGCCGTCTACAACGGGCATGTCGAGCTGACCCAGATGATCGCCGCGTGGCCCGGCGTGGATCTGAACTTCCAGGGCGCGACCAATGGCTACACGCCGCTGCACGACGCGCTGTGGCACGGGTACGAGGAGTGCGCTCGCGCGGTCATCGACGCCGGCGCGTCGCTGGAACTGGTCGGCCACGACGGCAAGACCCCCCAAGACATCGCGGCCGAGGTATTCGGGCCAGAACATTCGCTGACCGAGCTGATCCGCGCCCGGCGCGGCTGATGGAGGAGCTGAATCCAGATGCTGTTCTACGTCCAGATGAAATGGAACCACGAAGGCCGCATCACGCTCGATGAACTGTGGGACATCGAGTCCGAAGAGGCCGAACACGCCAAGGAGACCCTCGACTCCGGCTTCGCGGTCGGCCTGTGGAAAGTCGCCGCACAAAAGCGGGTGATCGGCATCATCGACGCCCCCAACGCCGAGGAACTCGACCGTACCGCGCTCGGCCGGCTGCCCATGCGGGAGTACCTGGAATTCGAAGAAGTCTGGCCGCTGCGGGACTACCTGGGTTTCGCCGAGGACGTCCTCAAGCGCTACAAGGTCTGAATTCTCAGATAAAGGGGAAGAGCGACATGATTCATCAGCTCATTTTCGCCGCGCCGAAGCCCGGCATGAGCGAGGAAGAGTTCCAGCGTTATTGGCTCGACGTACACGCTCCCCAGTACGCGAGCAAAATCCCGCAGATCCGCAAGTACATGATCGACACGCGGATCCCGTTCGGCCCCGAGGACAAGGAGCCGCTGTGGAGCGGGGTCGCGGAGATCTGGCTGGCGAACGAGGAGGAGCAACTCGCCTCCCTGCAGACTCCGGAGTTCCTCGAGGGCGCCCGGCTCGACGAGCCGAGGTGGGCGGCCTTTTGGCGCACGGTGGTGCTCGACACGGACGCGCACGAGGTGCTGCCCGGCCCACCGCTGACCAAAGAGACGAACTGGGTCAAGGCGATCATGCTGGTGAAGCGGCGGGAGGGCCTGCCTTTGGCCGACTTCCGGGCGCGCAGCCTGGGCGAGCACGCCAATCTGGTCCAGAAGGTGCCCGGCCTGCGCCGCTACCTGCAGTGCCACACCCGGGACGGCTACTACGGCATCGGCGAAGCGGTGCTTGACGCCGCCTACCAGCTGTGGTTCGACGACGTCGACGCCCTGTCGGCGGCGGTGGAGTCACCGGAGTTCAAGCAGGTCAACGAGGATCTGCAGACGTTCGTCGAGCCGCGCTACATCCACGAGATGGTGACGCGCGAGCACTGGATCATCGGCCCCGAACCCCGATGACCATACCGACGCGAAGGAGCGCACCGATGACAACGACCGAGGACCACACCCACCTCAGCTCGGCTCGTCGTCGCAATGTTTCGACGGTGCGCTCCTTCCTTCGCCTCCTTGAGGAGAAGGACATCGATTCCTGGATCGAACTGTGGGCGGAGGACGCCGAACAGTTCTATCCGTTCGGGACGGAGATGTTCCCGCGACGGCTCGCGGGCAAGACCGCCATCTACGACCGCTGGAAGAACACCCCGGGACTGTTCGACACGCTGAGCTTCCCGATCCAGGAACTATGGACGGATCGCGACGCCGTCATCGTCCGCTTCGAGTCCGACAGCGTATTGCGGAGCGGCCGGAAATACCGGAACACGTTCGTCGGCATCTTCAAGTTCGACGACACCGGCAAGATCCGCGAGTACCGGGAGTATTTCGATCCGATCGTCGCCGGCGTCGACTTCAAGCTCGCTGAGGTCACCTATCTGACGCCGAACGACTAGCCGGGTCCGGCACCCGCCACCATCCACGTCAATATCCGCAACCCCCGCCGAGGCGGCCCGGGAACGCACCAGCAAGACGCGCCCCGGGCCGCCGGCTTTCGCTCCGGGTGGCACACCCCGGTCCGCCGAACGGGACGCGCCCTCAAGCGGTGCTTGATCGCAACTTGATCGCCGGCTGGGACGGAATGAAGGCTTGGGAGGTATGGACATCGGCATCGGACTCCCCTCCACCATCCCGGGCACCAGTGGCCGGGAGATCATCGAATGGGCCATGGCGGCGGAGGAGCGCGGCTTTTCGACGCTCGGCGTGATCGACCGCCTCGTCTACGGCAATACCGAGCCGCTGGTGACCCTCGGCGCGGCGGCGGCGGTCACCCGGCGGATCCGGCTGATGACCTCCATACTTCTGGTGCCCTTCCGCGGCAACGCGGCGCTGCTGGCCAAGCAGACGGCGACCGTGAACCACCTGTCCGGTGGCCGTCTGGTGCTGGGCATGGCGGTCGGCGGATACCGCGATGACTATGCGGCCTCCGGCGTCGCGTTCGGCGAGCGGGGCCGGCGGTTCGACGCGATGTTGGAGGAGATGACGCGCGTCTGGTCCGGTGAGCCGCGCGGCTTTGCCGGGGCGATCGGCCCGGACGCGGGCGTGCGGCGCTCTCAGATCGTCTTCGGCGGCGGGAGCGAGCGGGCCTACGAACGCGTGGCGACCTGGGGCGCGGGCTGGATCGCGGGAAGCCGCGGGGTCGAGACGTTCCAGCAGGGCGCGGACGGCGTCCGGCGAGCCTGGGCATGCCATGGCCGGGACGGTGAGCCGCGGTTGATGGCCTTGCCCTACTTCTGCCTGGGGCCGCGGGCTCGCGAGGACGCGGAGGCGTTCCTGTCAGACCACTACGCCATTGAGGGCGCGGCCGCCGCTCGCTTGGCCGCGTCCGCGCTCACCGACGTCACGATGATCCGCGACACGATCGCCGCCTACGAGCGGGCGGGCTGCCACGAGTTGCTCCTCTTCCCCTGCAGCCCGGACCCCGGGCAGGTCGAACTGCTCTCCGAAGCCGTCTTTTGATCAGGGCGGCAGCGGATAGGCGCACCCCCGTACCCACGGGTCGGGGCGCCACCAGGTGCGGTGGCGCCCCTGCCGAAGGGCGGCGTCAGAGCCGGAACAGACCCGGGTCCTGGACGACGACGTCGAGCAGCATCGGGCCGTCCGCGTTCAGCGCGGACTTGAGGGCCTCCTGCAACTGGTCGGGTGACTCGACCCGCTCGGCCGGGCAGCCGAAACCGCGGGCGAGGGCCGCCATGTCCACCCCGCTGAGGTCCCAGCCGACCTGCCAGGCCTGCTGGCTCTCCTCGCCGAGGTAGTACTTGAGGGACAGGTAGCCGGAGTTGTTGGGGATGACGAACGTCACGGGAGCCTGCTGCTGCGCGGCGGTCCACAGGGCGTGCAGGGTGTACTGCGCCGAGCCCTCGCCCATCACCGCCACCGCCCGCCGGTCGGGCCGGGCGATGGCGTACCCTACCGCGCCGGCGAACGGGAAACCGAGGGCACCGCTCGCGGTGGCGAAGTAGCCGTTGTCCGGGCCCAGCGGAATCTGCTCGTGGAAGTCGGCGCGGGCGATGGGCAGTTCCTCGAAGAGCGCGGCGTCCTCGGGGAGCTCCTGGGAGAGCAGGTGGAACAGGTACGCCTGGGTGAGCGGCTCCGACGGGGACGGGATGGGGATCGGCTCTCTGACCGGCGGGAGCGGGGTCCGCTCACGCTCACGCACCAGCGGGACAAGCTGTTGGACGGCCGGACCCGGCGGGCACACGAAGCTGGAGCCGGCCATCGACCATGCCGCCGCCTCCGGGTTGTCGGTGACGTGGTAGAAGTCGGTGCCCTCCGGCATCGCCGGCTGGTCGCTCAGGTCCGCGCCGGCCGGTGCCATGGAGAACAGGTCCGCCGTCGTGAACAAGGTGAACATCGGGCTGCCGAAGACCACGACCACGTCGTGCTCGGCGAGGCGCTGGGCGACCATCTCCGGGATCGGCGGCAAGACGCCGCCGAACAGCGGGTGGTTCTCCGGGAAGCTGCTGCGCGGCCATACCGGGCTTCCCCAGACCCGGGCGTTGAGGCGCTCGGCGAGCCGGATCAGATCTTGGCGCGCTCCTTGGGCGTCCACCGTGGGGCCGGCGACCAGGCCGGGACGTTCGGCCGCGTTCAGTACGTCGGCGAGCCGGGCGAGCACCGCGGGATCGGGAATGACCGCGGTCTCGACGGTCCGGGAGGGCAGCGGCGTGGGGCTCGCCGGGCGCACCCAGTCGTCTTCGGGGACGGCCACGAACACCGGGCCCTGCGGCGGCTGGGCGGCGATGTGATAAGCCTTGGCGAGCACCGCCGGCACGTCCTGCGGGCGGGCCGGCTCGCCACTCCACTTGATGTACGGGTGGGGCAGGCTGGTGGCCTCGCGGGCGTTCAGGAAGGGCTCGCCGAGCAGCATCTTCCTCGCCTGCTGGCCACCCAAGATCACCATCGGCGTGTGGGCGGACGCGGCCGTGTAGACCGAGCCCATGGCGTTGCCCAGGCCGGGGCCGCCGTTAATGATCACAAGCGCCGGCCGGCCGGTGCCCTGCGCGTAGCCGTCGGCCATGCTCACGACCGCGGCCTCCTGCAGGCCCATCACGAACCGCATGTCATCGGGCCACGACTCGAACAGCTTCATCTCCGTATGACTCGGATTGCTGAAGATTGTCGTCATGCCCAGGTCTCGAAATAGCTCCAGGGTCGCTTCTCTTACGGTCCTGGAAATGGTTCCATCCACCGTCACGGTCACCACTCCTGAGTCGCTTCGGATGTCACCCCTTTTACCGAGCACCTAACCGCGCGACAAGAACACGCAATTAACTCGGATGCACTCTGTTAGCTGATAGCCGGCACGACGTCTGCTCCGACCCTGCCGCCGCCTCGCGGCGCACAGGAGATGCCGGGCGCGCCGGCGGGCCCAGGACGCGAGATCGACCGGGTCGCCGCTATTGGCATTGGCGGCGCTGATAGAATGGCGCGGAACCCGACACAGCCCTACTTTCGCTGAATCTGGACAATTATGACTGCCCTGCCGGAAGAGGCTAAAGCCTTGGTCGAATCCACCGCCCTCGGCCACGTCGTCACGTTGAACGCCGACGGCGCCCCGCACCTCACCTGCGTCTGGATCGGCTGGGACGACGGAGATATCGTCTTCGCGTCGTCGACGATGACCAAAAAGATTCGCAACCTGCGCCGCGATCCGCGCGTGGCGATCTCCATCGAATCGGATCGGATCAGCCAGATGGGGCTGAAGGAATACCTGTGGGTGCGCGGCTCCGCCGAGGTCACCGAAGGCGGCGGACTAGGGCTGTTGCGCGAGTTCGCCACGCGCTATCTGGGCCCGGACACCACCTTCCAGCCGTGGGCGGACCCGCGGGACGGCTATCAGGTGCGGGTCAAGGCGGAGCGAATCGGCGGCCTCGGCCCCTGGATACGGGCGGCGCGATAGTGCGCACGACCTAACGAGGCCATCGTCCCGACTTCACCAACGGCAACCGGTGGCCACTCGGTCGCTCGGTCACTCAACCCCGATATTTCAGATAACGGACACACCGGCCATTGCGGCGACACGGGGATCCGGGCTCGCGCAGCCGGGCAAACCGCCCACCCAAGAAAGCTCCAAGAGCGTGCGGTTTGTCCACTCCAGCGCCGTCGCCCGCCGAGAAAACGCAGGCGTTGATGACCTCATGCCCACGATTCCGCAGCGCGCCGATCGCTTGCGTCAGTGCCCTGCCGGCGGACGAAACCGACTCGGCGGAGATTGTCCATCGGCGACCATCGATGGCGCCGAAGTGACCAAGCGGCGACCCGTACCGCCAGGCCTTTACCGACATCACGCAGTCGGCCCCGTCTCGCCCGCAAATCTTGTGGGCCGCCGGCATCATGTCTTGAATTAAAAGTCGCCACCGTGCCGCGCAATGCCGTCCGGCGCCTGGCCCGGCCCGGCCAATCAAAGCCTCCAAAAGAATTCGAAAGTCCTGCTAACGAGGAGTCAAGGTGGTGCATCGATGAGTGTCATCACGCAACTAGAGGGGCACCGCTACCGTAGTCAGCTGGCTCTGTCGACCCTGATGCTGGGGGCGTTCGTCGTCGGCACGGCCGAGCTTGTCATCGTCGGCGTCCTTCCCCTCGTCGCCGAGGACATGTCCGTGTCGATCAGTACGACAGGCCAGTTGGTGACCGCCTACGCACTGGGGATCTCCTTCGGCGGCCCGATCCTCAACGCGCTGACCACGCGGTACGGCCGCCGCTTCCTCGCCTGGATGTGCCTGAGCTGCTACATCGCCGGGAACGCGCTCGCCGTGGTGGCGACCGGATTCGGCATGCTCGTCGTCGCGCGGTTCCTCACGGGCTCGATCCACGGGCTGTTCATCGGGATCGCGTCGGTCGTGGCCGCCAGCATCGTGCCCGAGGAACGCAAGGGCCGGGCGATGTCGATGGTCTTCGGCGGCATCGCCGTGGCCACCGTCCTCGGCATTCCGCTGGGCACTTTGATCGGGCAGACGTTCGGCTGGCGGGCGACGTTCACCGGGATCATCATCCTCGGCTGCCTCGCCCTGATAGCCACCTTGGTCTTCGTCCCGCCGGTCGAGGGCAGCGGCACCGGCGGCTTCGCCGAACAGGCGCGGTGCGCGTTCGCGCCGCGGGTGCTGGCGATGCTGGCCGTGGGCTTCACGCTCATGTGCGGCCAGTTCACCGTGTTCACCTATCTCGCCCCGTGGCTGGAGGAGGTCACCGACATCTCCGGCGGCCTGGTCAGCGCCTTCCTGCTGGCCTTCGGGCTCGCCAGCGCCGCGGGCACGTTCGTCGGCGGCCTGGCGGCCGACCGCAGCACCACCACGACCTTGTGGGGCGGCAACCTGCTGGTGATCCTCGCGCTCGGCCTGCTCTACCTGGTCGGCTCGGTGCCCGTCCTCGTCGCCCTGGTGCTCGGCATCTGGGGCCTGTTGATGTTCGCGATCTTCCCTTCGCTGCAGCTGCGGGTGATCAGTCTCGCCGGAGTCGGCGGCAACCTCGCCGCCACGCTGAGCGCGTCCGCCGCCAACGCCGGGATCGCGACCGGCGCGATCATCGGCGGCTGGGTCGTGGCGAACAACGGCGTGAACCCGCTCGTCGTGGTGGGCCTCGTGATCTGCGGGGTCGCACTGCCCGCCGCCTGGGCGGCCCAGTGGCTCAAGGCACCGGAGGCCGGGCAGGACTGCCGCTTCGTCGCGCCCGGCGTGGTGGAGTCGGCGGACGGGCCGGTACGGGTCTGACCCATCGCCCCCGCGGGGCACCGCTCCTTACCCCGCCGCATCCCGCGGCGACCGCTCCCGCGGACGCGCCTGCTCCCCCACACCCACGGCGGCCCCTTGCCTTCTCTCCTTCACTCCGGCCAGCAAGGGGCCGCCGTGATTTTCCTCGCACCCGGAGCCCTGCCGCCCTGTTACCCGGCGACCTGTTTACCGAGCGACCTGGATGCGGCCGCTCCAGATCAGGTGCAGGGCTTTGGCGAAGCCCACCAGGGCGCCAAGGAAGGTCCAGACGGTGAACCACTCGTAGATATCGCCGGGAGCGTGGAATCCAGGTTCGCCGAGACCCCAGTAGAAGCTCGGGTCCCCGGCCGCGAGGAAGGTGGCGAAAGACAGCGCGATCACCAGTGTGGCGAGAACGGTGGACAGCGGCCTGAGTCGTACGGCCGCCACCAGCAACAGGACAAAGAACACGATGTCCAAGCCCGCCGCCAGTGCGTCGAAGGCGATGAGGATGAGACTCACGCGTGTGGCCCTCAGGACGACCTTTCCCTGATCCCTGAGTCGGTCTTTTGCGGCGAGAAGCTGACCACCGGTCTCAAGCGCCATTTCGTAGCTGAAGATCATTGCAAGGATGACGAGGGCGATGGGCCAGTTCCATTTGACCGCGAAGAAGGCGAATCCGGGCAGGCACGCGAAGATGTAGACGATCGGCGCCGGAATCCGATCCAGACCGAACCAGCGGGCGGCCGGCAGCAGCAGGGTAGCGCCGAGAAGGAAAACCCCCCAGAAGACAATGTATCCGGCGACGGCCGCCGCGACCAGCCAGAACGCGGCGGTCAGCCCCCACACAGCCAGGCTGATCTTCCATGTGCGCCGAACACGTTGGAGATCTCCGTTGCCGGCAGGCTCGGGGGCGCGGCGCAGGTCGGCCGGATATGTGGCCCAGGTGGGCCACCGTCCTCGATCCGTTGGCCCGCTCGGAACGTCGTCACCAAAGGGCGGGGGCCCGTGCTGCGCTGGTGGCGCAGATCCCGCCGGCGGCGTCTGCTCGATCCGGACTCGCACATCGTGCTGAGCCGCGGTCGCGGCGAAGCTGTCGTTGACAGCGCGGGACAGAGTCAGGATCTGGATGGCGAAGATGCCGAGGTCGAGCCGGTGACGCAACCGAATTCTGTCGCGATAGACGATTTCATAAGGAACGAGCCGGCCCCGATCGGCGGCCACCACATCGGCCAGGCCCCACGCGAGATTGGTGATGAACTCGACGCAGGGGCGGATGAGCCCGCGTTTCATGGGCCCGGGGATGTACCACGGCAGCAGCGCGGCGACCCGGTCGACCAGCCGGTCCGGCAGCGCGCCCACATTGTGGACGTCGGCCGGTTGCACCCGGATCTCCTCGATCGCCGACCAGGGAACCGACCGGCCACGTACCACCAAACTCGCCGGACCAATGGCGAAGCGGCCGCCGCCGAAGCGCGTCAGAGCCCGGCATGTCAGCCTCCAGAGCCACCGCGGCATCCGTCTCGGCTCAGGAAGTAACGCGGGAAGGGACACACTCCAAGAATCGGTGGCCGGGATCTCGGGCCACCCAATCCTGCGGAGCAAGGGGGCGAGCCAGTTCCATAGGCCTTGAGAAGCTTCGCCGCTACCGATCGCCACCGTCGCCTACTTTTAGTAGTCCATCGATAGTGCATTGTAATCGGCCGGCGCGACGCGATGGTACTCGCTGAGCTTCCGCGGAAGCCGCACGCAGGTGCGTACGGCCCGGGCGTACTCGCAGATCGTCGCCGGCGTCTTCGGCCTCACCAATGCCTAGACGCCGGCTACGACCTGCTCATCCACATGATCACCACCGGCCCGCACACCTAACCTGGGAGGAGAGCGGTTGCGCCCGTGCGGGCGGTAGGGGTGGATGGGTCTTCAGCAGCCCTTGACCAGGCCGCCGGTGGCGCGAAGGTTCTGACCGGTCAGCCAGCGGGCGTCCGGGCTCACCAAGAACGCGACGATGTCGGCGATGTCCTCCGGCTCGCCGACCCGGCCGAGTGGGGTCATCGCGGCTACCTGCTGGCGCTGTTCTGCGGTGGTTGAGCTGCGCAGCATGCCGCCCGGGCCGCTGTCGGTTGGGCCAGAGGAGACGGCGTTGACCCGGATTCCCCGCTCGGCGAGCTCGTCGGCGGCGACCCGCGTGAACTGCTCGACGGCGGCCTTGCTCGCGGTGTACACCGATTCGCCCGGCCGGGTCATCACAGTGGTCATCGAGGTCACGCTGACGATGTTGCCGCCCTGGGGCATCCGCTGGGCGGCCTGCTGGATCGCCACGAACGTCCCTTTCGCGTTGACCGCCATCACCCGGTCGTACTCGGGCTCGGTCACCTCTGTCATCGGCTTCACCAGCGCGATGGCGGCGTTGTTGACCAAGATGTCCAGGCCGGAGATGCCGAGCTTGGCGAAGAACTCGTCCGCGGCGACGAACAGACGCGCCACCTCGGCCGGCTCCGCCAGGTCGGCCGCCACCGACATCGCCTGGCCGCCGGCCGCCTCGACATCGGCCACCACCTGTTTGGCCGCCGCCTCATCGCTGCGGTAGCCGAACACGACGGCGGCGCCGTCGGCCGCCAGCCGCATCACGATCGCCCGCCCGATGCCCCGCGAGCCGCCCGTCACCACGGCCGACTTCCCGGCCAGTGCACTCGTTGCCATTTCGCTGTCCTCCATGTACCGATTGGCCGGCCTGTTTTTGGGGTCCTATTCACGGCTGTGGGCGGGTCCGGCCGCGGACAAGTCGCCTTAACCGCGGCCGGCCCGCCCGGCATATCGCATCGGCTAGTAATCCACTAGCTCGTAATAGCCGTGGGACACCGTCGTCGCATCGATGACGGCGAGGAAGTCCTGCGTCTCTGGCGCGCCGAAGAAGGCCGCGCCGGTTGCGTCGGCGTCCGCCGAGGTGGCCCACTGCACGGACACGAACCACTCGCCGTCCTTGCCGCGGGCGGTCTGCCGGGACCGAAAGCCCGGCCTGCGGGCCATGAACTGGTCTTCCACCTGGCGATTCAGCTGCAGAAACTGGGATTCGACCACGCCGTCGCGCAGCTGGAACTTGATGGTCTCGAGCGTGCTCATCGCGTCATCAGCTCCTTGCTCCTCAACCGATGATCAAGCCGTAGTTCGGCGCGAGCTCGTCGATTTGACGGTGCTGCTCCGGCGTGAACGGAGGCGGAATCTCGCCCGCGTGCGGCTCCCTGCCGATGCTGATGAGGAAATCGTCCAGACCGCCCGGATTGAGCAGGAACAGCAGCCGGGCCGGGTGAATACCCGGGTTGTAGAAGCGATGCCGGACACCGCGCGGCACCCACACGAACCCGCGTTCCCCGCACATGAACGTCTCATTGCCAGAAAGGAACTCCAGCTCGCCTTGGAGGACGTAGAACGCCTCGTCCATGTTCTCGTGGTAATGCGGCGGCGGGCCGTCACCGGGCAGGATGGAGCCTTCCGCGAAGGTGAGGGCTCCATTGGTGGTCTCGCCGGTCGCCTTGAACGTGTACATTCCCGTGTTGAACCAGACGGTAGGACCTTCGTCGGCCTCGTAATGAATGACCTTCGAAGTGTCGGTGTCCGGCAGAGTGGTCATTTATATCTCCTCGGTCGCGCGATGCGGCCGCACGGGCCGCTAAGCCGGCCACGGACCCACTGCAATACGGACTCCGGGCGGCCGATAATTACTCTACAGAAGGATTTGAAAAGGCAATAGCCGACCTGTCAGATATGCGGTATCTGCGTTAAGTCAGGGAGCATATATCGTTTGAGCGGTCAGGCCGCCGCCTGGCGCGCCTCAGCCAACGCCCGCTTGCGCGGCAGAGCGACAATGGCAACGACCAGTCCGGCCGTGGCCATCAGCGCCCCGCCGACGAACGCCGACTGATATCCGTTCAGCAGCGCCTGCGCGCCGCCGGCCGGCGAGGCCGAGACGGGGGAGGTGGCCGAGGTGGCGGCGGCGACGATCGCGGCCATGATCGCCGTCCCGAGCCCGCTGCCGATGGCGTACGCCGCGACGATGAGGCCGGCCGCGACGCCCTGCCGTTCGTCGGCGACCCCGCTGACCCCGCCCACGTTGATCGACGGGAACACCAGGCCGAGGGCGAGGCCATGGATCACCAGACCCGGGAGCATGATCCCGTCGTAGTGCCCGACGAGGCCGACGTAGGAGAACAGCATGAGGGCGAGCACCTGGAGCAGCATGCCGGACACGCAGACGGCGCGGATGCCGACCCGGCCGAGCAGTCTGCCGGTGACGAACTGGGCGGTCACGAACACCATCACGCCAAGCGGGAGCATGGCCAGCGCGGTGCGCAACGCGCTGTAACCCAGGATGCGCTGCATGTACAGCGTCGCCACGAACTGCCAGCCGATCGCCGCGGCGCCGAGGGCGACCGCGATGAGATAGGACGAGGAACGGGTCCGCGACCGGAATATGCGCAGCGGCACCGTCGGCTCCGGGTGCCGGCGTTCGATGACGAAGAACGCGGCCAGCAGCACCACCACGAGCGCCAGCGAGATGATCGTGCTCGCGGCGGTCCACCCGATCACGGGTCCTTGAACGAGCGCGTACACGAGCAGCAAGATCGCGGACGTCGCCGTGACCGCGCCGCCGGGATCGTACGAGCGGGATCCGCCGCGCGCCGGTGAGTCGCGGTCGACGGCGGCCGGCGTCAAGATCAGCGCGATGAGGGCCGCCGCACCCGGAAGGAAGAAGACCAGCCGCCAGTGGACCTGGGTCAACATCCCGGAGGCGACCAGACCGATGCTGTATCCGGTGGCCGCCGTGGCGGTATAGATCGCCAGTGCCTTGTTCCTTCTCGGTCCCTCTTCAAAGGTCGTCGTAATGATCGAAAAGGCCGCCGGCGCGGTGAAGGCGGCGGCCAGTCCCTTGACCACGCGGGTGGCGATGATGAGCGGGCCCGACGACACGGCTCCGCCGACGATGCTGGCGACGATGAAAACGGTGATGGCCAGCATGAAGATCTTGCGGCGGCCGAACATATCGGCCACCCGCCCGCCCAGCAGTAAAAAGCCACCGTAGGCGATCGTATATCCCGAGATCAGCCACTGCAGCGATGATTCATCAATGCCGAGATCACGGCGAATGCTGGGCAGCGCCACGCCGACCGTCGACGTGTCCAGTGAATCCAGGAATATCGCCGTACAGGTGATCAAAAGTGTGAGCGTATTTCGGTGGTTCCGCACCGCCGACGACCGCGTCTTCGAGTCGGCCGGCAGCTTATGTCCAGCGGCCATGTCCTTCCCCCAAATCGGAAGCCTTGTGGTCAGGGCCTTGGCCTGGGCCCGGCCTTGACCAGCTCACCGGACAGGTTCCACTCGAATTAAGCGACCCGGCAAGGGGAATTCAACGAAGTAGCCAATCGCCCACCATTACCTATATCGGCGCGGAATTTCCCATAACCCCCCGGATCGCGGGCGGCCGAGACGAGGCGCTTATGCCCGCCGATGAGGGAATATTCGCCGAGGTGCGGGCCGAACGCGGTGGCATGGCAAGGCGCGGCGGCGCGGCCACCGGGTACTGCGGCCGCGCCGACGATCGGCGGAAAGGCGCCCGCCGCGCCGCCAAGATACCCGCCGCGTTCAGGAGGAGCCGGACATGCCGAGGACGGCGAGGTTCCCCGTGGACCAGGTGGGGGTCATCACCACCGAATTGATCTGCCATCCACCGTCGGCGCGGACGAGACCGAATCGATAGTGCCCGGAAAGCACCAGTTTTTGGTCGCCATACGAGACCGCGGTGACGTGCTGGGCCTGGAAGTTCGCGGTGCACACGGCCGTGTCGCCGGCAACGTCCACGAGGTGGCCGGCGATCAGATGCTGCGTCGTCTCCAGGCGGGCGAACTGTTCCCGCCACCCGGCGATCAGTTCGGCGCTCTTCACGTCCCCGGGCTCACCTCCGACGAGGGCCGTGTAGTCCACGTACAACTCGTCCGTCAGCACCTCGGCGAACTGCTCCCACTCCCGGCGGTCGGCGTGCCACCCGAATCGGGTGCAGACGTCGATGATGTCAAGACGATCTTCTGTACTGGGGCGGGCCATCGTCACTCCTGTTCGGTACGCCTGATGGCGGTCCGGATATTCGTCTTGGCCAGCGTGGGCCCGCGGATTCGGGCATATCCAGTACGCCGACGTCGTGGCATTGGCAGTACCACTTACCGCGTTCACCGCGCGCGGCGCGCGGCGGTCCGCCGGACGCGCCCGTACCTGACAAAGTGTGCCCCACTTCCCCGGCCGACCGGCGACAGTACGAGCCTTTCCGATTTGTCCTGAGACGGGATGTTCTTGACTTGCATTTGACTTTCGTTTCGGAGCGGACTCCCGTCCCACCTGCCCGGGACGGTGCCCTCGGCGAGCACCAAGTGTGAGCCCATGTGAGTCCAGGAGGACAAATGACATCGTCGACGTTTCTCACGCAGGAGGCCGCGGCCGCCATCGGCGTGCTGCGCTCCGCACTGCGCGGCGCCGTGCTGGCGGCGCCCGACCCGGCCTACGACGGCGCGCGGCGCATCTGGAACGGAGCGATCGACCGCCGCCCCGCCGTGATCGCCCGCTGCGCGGACGACAATGACGTCGCGGCGGCCGTGCGCATCGCCCGGGAGCACGACCTGCCGCTGTCCGTGCTGGGCGGCGGGCACGACTGGGGCGGCCGGTCGCTCCGCGAGGGCGGTCTGGTCATCGACCTGTCGGCGATGCGCGGGGTGAGCGTCGACCCCCGCACGGCGACGGCCGCCGTCCAGGGAGGCGCCCGGGCCGGCGACGTCGTCGCCGCGGCCCACCCCCACGGGCTCGCGCCGGTGACCGGGCTGGTCAAAGCGGTCGGCATGGCGGGGCTGACGCTCGCCGGCGGGTACGGCCTGCTCATCGGCGCCCACGGCCTGGCCTTGGACAATCTCCTCAGCGCCCGGGTCGTGCTCGCCGACGGCCGTACGGTCACCGCGAGCGCCGATGACAACCCCGACCTGTACTGGGCGCTGCGGGGCGGCGGCGGCAACTTCGGGGTCGTGACGGCCATGAGCTACCGCGTGCACCCCCTCGACACCGTGCTGTCCGGCCTGGTGCTGTTCCCCATCACGCAGGGACGTACGGTCCTGCGCGGCTATCGGGAGCTGATCGCCGAGGCGCCCGACGAGCTCACCGTGATGACCGGCTTCTTCGGCGGTCCCGACGGCCGGCCGCTGTTGTTCCTGCTGCCCGCCTGGATCGGCGACCAGACACGGGGGGAGGGCATCGTCAACCGGCTGCGCCGCCTCGGGACGCCGGTGACCGGGCAGGTCGGGCGCATCGCCTATCAGGACGTACTCGGGCAATTCGACCCAAGCGTCGTCAACGGCCGTCACACCGAGGTACGGACCCGCTGGCTGACCGAGCTCACAGAGGACAGCATCGCGATGCTGGTCACGGCCATGACCCGGGTGACCTCGCCGTTCTCCGCGCTGTTCATCCACCACTTCCACGGCGCCGCCGCTCGCGTTCCGGCCGCGGGGACCGCCTTCGCGCTGCGCCGCGATCACGTCCTCGTCGAGATCGTGGCCTCGTGGGACACCTCGTCCCCCGCCGGCGCCGGCGGAGGCTCCACCCACGGACGCTGGGCGCGCGCCCTGTCCGAGGGACTGGCCAAGCACGCGCTCCCCGGTGGCTATCCGAACCTGCTCGGCGGCGACGAACACGAACGCGCCCTCCGCTCCTACGGCGGGAACCTGGCCAGACTGCTCGAGCTCAAGCGGCAATTCGACCCGGACGATGTATTCACAGCGGTGCCCGCGCTCCATCCAGCTATGACCGGAAACCTGACGAAGTAGCCATTTCTGTTTCCGCTCGTGAAAATTGACTTGATGAAGTACATCCCCCCGCCCAAGCACCATCTTGTGGGCATGTTTACGTTTTGTTTGACTCGGTCGCATTAGGCCGATGACAAGGCCGGCGGCAAGTGACCGAGAAAAGAAGGCACGCGATATTGCATCGCCCCCGTAACAGGAGTCTAATCATGCCACGAAAAATGCTCATCGTCCTCTCGGAATATGGCTATTGGGGCGAAGAACTGCTAGGCCCGCTCGTCGCATTCGATCGGCAGGGTTATGAGTCGGTCTTCATCACCCCCACCGGCAAACGCGCGCCCGCGCTGCCGCCGAGCCTCGATCCCGGCTACATCGACCCGCCGCTCGGCCGTTCGGTGACCACCCCCGAGGTGGCTGTGGCGGCCAAGGAACTGGACCAGTCGAGCCGGCTGGACAACCCGATGAACCTCAGCGAGTGGGTGCCCGACCGGCCGTACTTCAGCGAGCCCGACCATCTGCGCAAGATCGAGGCGTACTACCGCGAGCTCGCCGCGCTGGACGACGACATCGCCCAATACGACGCGCTGACCATCGTCGGCGGCAGCGGGCCGATCGTCGACCTGGCGAACAACGGCCGCCTGCACGAGCTGATCTTGGCCTTCATCCGGGCCGACAAGCCGATCCTCGCCGAGTGCTACGGCGTCGCCTGCTTGGCCTTCGCCCGCGATTGGGAGGACCGCGCCAGCATCATCTGGGGCAAGCACGTCACCGGCCATTGCAAGGAATACGACTACAAGGACGGCACCGGGTTCGTCGGCGTCGACTTCAACATGGGCCCGCCGCCGTACCCGCTCGAGTACATCCTGCGTGACGCCACCGGTCCCGACGGCGCCTACCACGGCAACGTCGGCAAGGAGACGTCGGTGATCGTCGACTACCCGTTCGTCACCGCCCGCTCCACCCCCGACTCCTTCCTGTCCGGGGAAAAGCTGGTCGAGGTCCTCGAGTCCGGGCTGCGCAGGTACGGCTGGTAGCGCCCGGTCGATCATGGAGAACCGAGAACGATCAGGGAGAAACGGGAACCGCTGTGAGCTCAAGACCAGGCAAGG
>CALAED010000048.1 GCA_937891035.1 uncultured Thermomonosporaceae bacterium
GACGGTTCCTCGATCCGTGGGTTCCAGGAGATCCATGAGTCGGACATGCTCCTTCTTCCGGACCCGACGACGGCGGTCATCGATCCCTTCCGCCGGCACAAGACGCTCAACCTCACGTTCTTCGTCCACGACCCGCTGACGGGTGAGCCGTACAGCCGTGACCCGCGCAACGTCGCCCGCAAGGCGCAGGACTACCTGCGCGGCACCGGAGTCGCCGACACGGCGTTCTTCGGCCCCGAGGCGGAGTTCTACATTTTCGACGACGTGCGTTTCGAGACCAAGGAGCAGGAGTCTTTCTACGTCATCGACTCCGTCGAGGGCGCCTGGAACACCGGCCGGAAGGAAGAGGGCGGCAACCTCGGCTACAAGCCGCGCTACAAGGGCGGATACTTCCCCGTCCCGCCGATGGACCACTTCACCGACCTGCGCTCGGAGATGGTCAAGCAGCTCATCGCCATGGGCATCGCCACCGAGATGCAACACCACGAGGTGGGCACCGCCGGCCAGGCCGAGATCGACATCAAGTTCGACTCGCTGCTGAAGATGGCCGACAAGCTCATGGTGTACAAGTACGTCACCAAGAGCGTGGCGCGGGCCGCCGGCAAGACCGTGACGTTCATGCCGAAGCCGATCTTCGGTGACAACGGCTCGGGCATGCACTGCCACCAGAGCCTGTGGAAGGACGGCTCGCCGCTGTTCTATGACGAGGTCGGCTACGCCGGCCTGTCCGACACCGCTCGCTACTACGTCGGTGGCCTGCTCAAGCACGCCCCGTCGCTGCTGGCCTTCACCAACCCGACGGCGAACTCCTACCACCGCCTGGTGCCGGGCTTCGAGGCACCGGTCAACCTGGTCTACTCGCAGCGGAACCGGTCGGCCTGCATCCGCGTGCCGATCACCGGGTCGAACCCGAAGGCCAAGCGGATCGAGTTCCGTGTGCCGGACCCCTCCTGCAACCCCTACCTCGCCTTCTCCGCGATGCTCATGGCGGGCCTCGACGGCATCAGGAACAAGATCGAGCCGCATGAGCCGGTGGACAAGGACCTGTACGAGTTGCCGCCCGAGGAGGCCCGCGCGATCCCGCAGGTACCCGGCTCGCTCGACGCCGTGCTGACGGCGCTCAAGGAAGACCACGACTACCTGCTCGAGGGCGGCGTCTTCACCGACGACCTGATCGAGACCTGGATCTCCTACAAGCGCGAGAACGAGTTGGACCCGATCCGGCTCCGCCCGCACCCGCACGAGTTTGAGCTGTACTTCGACGTGTAGGCCGCGCGCGCCTTCGTTCCTACGGCGAACGCCCCGTCACCCGCTCGGGTGACGGGGCGTTCGCGTTCGATCGGGCGGGAGACGCACGGGCGATCCCCGGCACACACGGGCACACGAGTGACTCCCCCGGAATCTGGGCGACACACCGGGACGGACGGACCGGCGCAAGGGGGCGGAGTGGGGTCGACCGGGGTTGGCCGGGAAGGGAAGAGGTTGACAGGGTCCTGACACATCCCGCAAAGCTCGAGTGTCGCGGGAAGAACTCTGGACTCGGGGGCGTTGCGCAGGGCACCACGATCAAGGGAGACCATGCCATGTCTGCTGTACGCGTCGAGCGGACCGACGACGGGGGTTTCCGCGCCACGAACGACCGCGGCGCGACGATCGCCATCACCGCGTCCGCGGACGACGAGCACTTCACACCGGTCGAGTTGCTGCTCGCGGCGCTCGGCGGCTGCGAGATCGTCACCGTGGAACCGCTGACCGCCCAGCGCGGCCACCGCCTCGTCAGCCTGGCGGCCACGGTCGCGGCGGAGAAGGTCGAACGCAACAAGCTGGGCCCGGTGACGATCGACTACGACGTGGGGCTCCCCGACGGCGACGACAAGGCCGCGGAAGTGTTCGCCGCCGTGGCCGAGCGCGTGCACGACCGCTACTGCACGGTGGGCCGCAGCCTGCGTGAGGGCACACCGGTCGAACAGGTGCTGCCCGACCGAGTGCGCTAGCGACGGTCTCGATGGCCGGATCCGGTCGGTCGGCCGGCCAGCCGGCCAACCGCGTGCGGCCAATCCGGAAAACAACTTGAGCACTGCCCGAAAACGGGTGATCGGCCCGGCCCTAACGGAGTATCAGAGAGCAATTCCCTCCGCGGGCATGGCCGCCCCGCCGCGGGCATACGCCTCAAGGGTGAGACCAAGACCATTCGCCTTGGTGATCTCAAAAACATGAATACTGCACAGAATTGCGATATGGCCCAGATCGTCCCCGAATTGCCCAACGGCCGTCCCGAGGCGGGGAGCCCACCCGGCTCATCGCCCGCCCGGCCGGTTGTCGTGACGGTCGTGGGCGGGCACCCGCCGGCTCTGTGGCGGGAATTGCTGCTGGTCTTCGTGTTCTATGGGGCCTACACCGTCACCCGTCTGATCTTGAGCCCGACGGGCACCGGCCCGGCCTTCGGCCACGCTGACGAGATCCTCGCCCTCGAACGCGCCCTTGGTCTCGATGTCGAACTCGGGCTGAACAAGGCGCTGGTGGCGGTGCCGTGGCTGGCCAGGACCGCCAACGTCTTCTACACGACCGCGCACTTCGTGGTGACCCTCAGCGTGCTGGTGTGGCTCTATCGGCGCCGACCTGCGCACTATCGCCGGCTGCGCGCCGCCCTGATGGGTGCGACCGCGATCGCGCTGGCCGGGTTCTGGCTTTATCCGCTCGCCCCGCCGCGGCTCATCGGCCAAGGTTACGTCGACCCGGTCACGGCCCTGCACACGTTCGGGCTCTACTCCGGGCACGTGTCGGGCGAGCTCACCAACCAGTTCGCCGCGATGCCGTCGATGCACGCGGGCTGGGCGCTGTGGTGCGGGCTCGTGCTCATCCGGCTGGGCCGCCGCACCTGGGTGAGAGTGCTCGGCGCCGGTTATCCGGTGCTCACCGTATTGGTCATCCTGTCCACGGCGAATCATTATCTGCTCGACGCCGTGGCCGGATCCCTGATCGTCGTGACGACGTTGACCACCTCGTGGCAACTTCACCGTCGAATCCTTCTCAAGAAGGAGGCCGGTCTCATTCGCGAGGTGGGTCACAAATTGACGACCCAGCCATCTATTGGAGATATGCCGAACGCCAGCGTCTGAGAGCATACCGATCATGTCCAGGACGACCGTTACGCCGATCGCTCCGATCGGCGTGCCCGGCGGCCGGCGGAACCTGGACCGGGCCGTGGCCGGCCGGCCTCGGCTCTGGCGCGAGATCCTGCTCATCGCGGCGTGCTACGGGGCCTACTCGATCGTCCGGAACATGGTCCCGACCAGGCATACGGCGGCGTTGCGGCGCGCCGGCGAGTTGCTGGACCTCGAACGGTCGATGCACATCGACGTCGAGCTTTGGTTCAACCAGCTGTTCACACGGGTCGGCTGGCTGGGCGTGAGCGCCAACTACTACTACGCCACCTTGCATTTCGCCGTGACGCTCGGCGTGCTCGGCTGGCTGTTCGCACGGCACCCGGGCCGCTATCGCGCCTATCGGTGGTGGATGTTCGGCACGACCGTGTCGGCGCTCATCGGGTTTTGGTTCTATCCGCTGGCGCCACCGCGCATGATGCAGGGATATGTCGACACGGTGCTCGCGTTCCATACGTGGGGGCTGTACGACTCCTCGCCGATCGCCACGGTGTCGAACCAGTACGCCGCCATGCCGTCACTGCATACCGCGTGGTCGTTGTGGTGTGCGGTCGCCCTCGTGCGGGTCGCCCGGTCGCGGTGGGTCAAGGTCCTCGCCGTCTGCTATCCGGTCTGCACCGTATTCGTGATCATGGGTACGGCGAACCACTTCATCCTCGATGCCGTCGGCGGAGTCGTCAGCCTGACCTGCGGTGTCGTGGTCGCCATCGCCGCCGCCCGCGCCTCGGCCACCTTCTCTCCCTCGCTTCGGCCGCCACCCGGCCTGCCCCTTCGCCCAGCCCCCCGCATGCCGTTTCGGTTGCCGTTCCAGCGCAGGCAGGCGCTCCCTCAGTCCCGGTCCTCCCCCGGCGCTATGGGGTAGCCCGGATACGGCGGAACCGGCCTCGGATCGGCGTGGACGGTCGCCGATCCCGCGCGCGGTGCGGACCTTACCCTTCGGCCGCGCGCGCCCGCCGGGCCCGCCGGCTGTAGTCCTCGAGCAGGTCGCCCGCCCCCGTGTAGCCGAGCAGCCTGCTCACGGCTGAGCGTTCCCGATGGTGGTCGCTCGGCAGCAGATCGGAGGCGCGACCGCGGACGAGCATGACCGCGTTGCGGATGCGGGTGGCCAGCCGCCACGCGTCGGCGAGCGCCGCCGCGTCGGCCGCGGTCAGCAGGCCCGCATCGGTGGCGGCCGCGAGCGTGGCGAGCGTGCGGGTGGTGCGCAGCGCCGGGATCTCGTACGCGTGGCGCAGCTGAAGCAGCTGGGCCACCCATTCGACGTCCGAGAGCCCGCCTGGCCCGAGTTTGGTGTGGAGGCGGCGGTCGGCGCCGCGGGGCAGCCGTTCGGCCTCCATCCGGGCCTTGAGGCGACGGATCTCCCGCACCGTGCCCTCGCCGATACCGCCGTCCGGCCAGCGCACCGGGTCGATGAGAGCACAGAACCTGACGCCGAGCCCCGAGTCGCCCATGAGCGGGTCGGCGCGCAGCAACGCCTGGCTCTCCCACGGCGAGGACCAGCGGCGATAGTACGCGGCGTACGAGGCGAGCGTGCGGACCAGCGGTCCCTGCCTGCCCTCCGGCCGGAGGTTGGGGTCGATGACCAGCGGCGGATCGGGCGCGGGCAGCGCGAGCAGCCGCCGCAACTCCTCGGCCACGGAGTGCGCGGCCGTGGTGGCGTCGGTCTCGTCGGCGCCCGGCAGCGGGTCGTGCACGAACATCACGTCGGCGTCACTGCCGTACCCGAGCTCATGGCCGCCGAGCCGGCCCATCGCCACGATGGCCAGCCGCGTCGGCAGCGGCGCGCGCCGCTCCATCTCGATCTTATTGAGAGCGACCCTGTACGCCGCCTCGATGGTGACCGTGGCGATGTCGGTGAGCGCCTCGCCGACGGCGTCCACGTCGACGAGGCCGGACAGATCGGCGACGGCCACGCGGAACAGCTCCATGCGGCGCATCGCACGCACCGCGGCGACGGCGTCCTCAGCGGAGCCCGCGGAGCCCCCGGAACTCGCGGCCGGGCCGCCGCCGTCCGCTCGGCCCGCTTCGTCCTGCTCGCCCTTGCCGTCCTGCTCGCCTCTGCCGTCCTGCTCGCCTCTGCCGCCTTTGCCGCCGGCGCGCCGTTGGATGGTCGCCAGCGCCTCCCCGAACAGCGCGGCGTACGGCCGGGGGGTCAGATCCGCCGTGCTGCCCAAGATGGCGACCGCGTCCGGGGCGCGCAACAACAGATCGGTGGCGTACCGGCTGGAGGCGAGCAGACGGGCCATTCGCTCGGCGACGGTGACGTCGTCCCGCAGCAGCCGCAGATACCACGGTGTGGTGCCGAGCGCCTCGCTGACCAGCCGGAAGCCGAGTAGGCCCGCGTCGGGATCGGGGGCGTCGGCGAACCATCCAAGCATGACCGGCAGCAGCGTGCGCTGGATGGCGGCCCGGCGGGACACCCCGCTGGTCAGCGCCTCGATATGGCGCAGGGCGCCGGCCGGATCGGCGTAGCCGAGCGCCTCGAGCCGGGCCCTGGCGGCCGCCGGGGTCAGCCTGGCCTCCTCGCCGGGCAGCCGGGCGACCGCGCGGAGCAGTGGTCGGTAGAAGAGCTTTTCGTGGATACGCCGCACCTCGCGCGCATGCCGCCGCCACCTGGCGGTGAACTCGCCGACCGGGTCGGCCCACAGCGGCTGCGTGTCGCGACCGGTCGCGGCCAGCGCCCGGCCGAGCCGGCGCAGCCCCTCCTCGTCGGCCGGCACGAGATGGGTGCGGCGCAGCCGGTGCAGCTGGACGAGATGCTCGGTCCGGCGCAAGAACCGATAGGCCGACATCAACGCGGCCGCGTCGTCGCGCCCTACGTAGCCGCCGGCCGAGAGCGCATCGAGCGCGACAAGCGTGGTCGGGCTGCGCAGGCTCTCATCCACCCGTCCGTGCACGAGTTGCAGGAGCTGTACGGCGAACTCCACGTCGCGCAGCCCGCCGGGGCCGAGCTTCAACTCTCGCTCCGCAGTGTCGGCGCTTTGCCGTAGGTGGTCTTCGACGCGGCGGCGCATCGCCTGGACGTCCTCGACGAAGTCCTCCCCCTCGGCGGCCCGCCACACCATGGGGCCCAGGGCGTCGATGTAGGCCTGCCCGAGCGCGCGGTCGCCCGCCACCGGACGGGCCTTGAGCAGGGCCTGGAACTCCCAGGTCTTGGCCCAGCGCCCGTAGTACGCCTGGTGGCTGGCGAGCGTGCGCACCAGGGGGCCTGCCTTGCCCTCGGGCCGCAGCGCCGCGTCGACCTGCCAGAGCGCGCCCTCGATCGTGCTGGCCGAGCAGGCGCGCAGCAGCCCGGAGGCCAGCCGGGTGGCCGCGCGCAGCGCGACGTCCTCTGGATGCCCGGGCACCGGCTCGGCCACGAAGATCACATCGACGTCGCTGGCGTAGTTGAGCTCGCTGCCGCCGCACTTGCCCATGCCGATCACGGCCAGCCGACAGCTGCCGGCATCAGGGACGCCGGCCCTGGCGATGGCGAGGCCGGCCTCGAGCGTAGCCGCGGCCAGCTCGGCCAGCTCTTCGGCCACGTCGTCGACCGCGGCGACGCCCGTCAGATCCCGCCCGGCCAGATGCAGCAGGTGGCGACGGTATTCGGCCCGCAGCGCCACCAGCGGCTCGGGCGCGCCGGCACCCGCGGCACCGGCCGCGGCGGGACCGGCCGCAGCGGCGGCGACGGGGGTCTCGGCGTCCGGGTCGGCGCCGACCGCCCGCAACAGGGCGGCCCGCACGGCGGCGGCGCCCGGCCGGCGCAGGGCCGCCGGACCCGCCAGCACCCGCCAATGATCGGGATGCCGGGCCAGGTGATCACCGAGCGCCGCGCTCACGCCAAGCACGGCGAGCAGCCTGGCCCGTAGACCCTCGTCCTCGTCGAGTGCGTTGAGCAGCGCCGTGACGTCCTCGGCCCGATCGATCAGCGTGAGCAGGCCGGTCAGGGCGAGGTCGGGGTGGGCGGTACCGCTGAGCGCCTCGATCAGCGCGTCGTCGACGTCGGCCTCGGTGGCGGCCAGCAGCCGTTCCGCCCGCGTCGCTTCGGTGAACCCCAGCCGCGCCAGCCGGCCGGCGAGAGACGGACGGCGGCCGGGCTCCCAGGGCCTGCCCGATGTCCCTTCCTCGTCCACTCGGCCCTCCACACCGCCCTCCCCCGTACGCGCCCGCACCTGCCTACCGTAGTGCGAGCAATAAATCCGGGCGGCGGTAAACCACCCGTGATCATGCCGCGTCTTCACTGATAGCGCGGAGCGGAGGCGCTCGGTACTCCCCAGCACGTCGGGCGCTTCCGCTTCGCACGACCGCCCGGCACGACGGTGTGCCGGGCCCTTTGACCATGCTGTTCGGATAGCCGTGGCCAGCACAACGGCGATCGCCCGGGAGGCCGCACCGCGCGCGGCCCCCGGGCGATGGCCCGGTGCGAGGTTCAGACGCCGACGGGCTCGGCGACCGATTCGTCGGATCCCGCGTGCCGCTCCGCCGGCACCTCGACGGGATCGCCGCGCAGCGGCACCTCGCGGATGAACAGGGCGACGACGAAGGCGACGGCGGCAAAGCCGGCGGCCCCGATGAAGACGCCGCTCACTCCGTGGGTGACCGCCTGCGTGACGGCGTCCCTGACGCCCTCGGGCAGCCGCCTCACCATCTCCGGGGTGAGCTGAGTGCCGCCGGCCGACAGCGCCGCGCCCTTCGCGCCCAGCTGAGAGGTCAGCTCGCTCGTCAGCTGGTTGCCGTAGATCGCGCCGAGCAGGGAGACGCCCAGCGAGCCCCCGAGCGTCCGGAACAAGGTGGCCGCGCCGCTCGCCGCGCCCAGGTCCTTCATCTCCACGCTGTTCTGCGCGATCAGCATGGTGTTTTGCATCAGGAAGCCCATCCCGACACCGAACACGATCATGAACAGTGACGTGACCAGCAGGCTCGTACCGGTGGTGAGTCCGGCCAGCAGAAGCGCGCCCACGGTCATGAAGACGCCGCCGATGATCGGGTAGATGCGGTACCTGCCGGTGCGGGTGATGAGGTTCCCCACCACGAGCAGCGTGACCAGCATGCCGGCCATGAGCGGAAGCAGCAGCAGCCCGCTGCCGGTGGCCGAGGCTCCCTGCACGAGCTGCTGGAACAGCGGCAGGAACGTCACCGCGCCGAACATCGCGAAGCCGACCAGGAAGCCGAGCACCGACACCAGCGAGAAGTTGGCGTTGCGGAACAACCGCATCGGCACGATCGGCTCGGCGGCCCGCAGCTCCCAGAGCACGAACAACACCAGCGACACGACCGAGCCGATCCCGAGTCCGATGATGGTCGACGAGCCCCAAGCGTGTTCGGTGCCGCCCCACGTGGCGAGCAGGATGAGCGCGCTGACCCCCGCCGTGAGCAGCACGACACCCAGGTAGTCGACGCGGTGGCTGGTCCGCCGTCTCGGCAGGTGCATGGTCAGCGCGGTCACCAGCAACGCCAGCGCGCCCAGCGGCAGATTGACGTAAAACGCCCAGCGCCAGCTCAAGTGGTCGGTGAACAGCCCGCCCAGCAGCGGCCCGCCGATCATGGCCAACGGCATCACCGCGGCCATCACGCCCTGATAACGGCCACGTTCCCGCGGTGAGACGAGGTCGCCGATAATCGCCATGGAGCCGACGATGAGCCCGCCGGCGCCGAGGCCCTGCACGCCGCGGAAGGCGATGAGCTCGCTCATGCTCTGCGACATGCCGGCCAGCGCGGACCCGATGAGGAACAGCACGATGGCGGCCATGAACACGCTTTTGCGGCCGTACAGGTCGCCGAGCTTCCCCCAGACCGGCGTGGAGACGGCGGTGGCCAGGGTGTAGGCGGTGACGACCCAGGCCAGATGCGTCAGCCCGCCCAGCTCGCCCACGATCGTCGGCATCGCGGTGCCGACCACCATGTGGTCGAGCATCGCGAGCAGCATGGCGATCATCAGCCCGCTCAGCACGGTGTAGATCTCGCGTTTGCTTCTTCGCCCGGAGGGTGGCGCGGAAGTGGTGTCCTTCGTCCCCGTCATCGCTAGCCTCTTCTTTAGAAAGAAAGTCCTGGCTTGGAAGGCCTGAGTGTTACTTACTTGCCGACCGGCTAGTTTACTTACTTGTCGTACGGTAAGCTACTAGCTAGCCGGTCGTCAAGTTAGTTCTGAGGAAGTGGGTCCGAGATGAGCGGGCAACGAGGCGACACGCGCGAAAAGATCCGCGCGGTAGCGCTTGAACTGTTCGCCGAACAGGGCTACGAGAAGACCTCGCTGCGTGAGATCGCCGAACGCCTCGGGGTGACTAAGGCGGCGTTGTACTACCACTTCAAGAGCAAGGAAGACATCGTCGCCAGCCTGTACCACGACGTCCAACTAGAGGTCGAGAAGATCATCGCCTGGGGCGACGCGCAGCCGCGCACGATGGAGACCCGGCGGGAGCTCATCCGCCGGTACTACGCGGCGATGACGCGCGATCAGGGCAGCGCCCTGATCCGGTTCATGCAGGACAACCACACCGCCGTGCAGGAGGTGAAGGCCGCCGACCAGGTGCGGGAGCGGTTCTTGCGGCTCGCCCAGCTCGTCACCGACCCGGAGGCCGAGCTGGCCGACCAACTCCGGGCGCGGATCGCGTTCTTCGCCCTGAACGCGAGCGCGTTCGCGTTGCGCGATCTGGACATCACCGACGAGCAGCGCCACGAGGCCGCGCTCGCCGTCGCGCTCGACCTGGTCTCCGGCTCGCGCGCCGACGTCGACCTCGCGCCCGGGTGAGCACCGCCCGGCCGGGGCTCTCGGCGGCAGGCGCGGGCGCTGCGGGGCCTAAAGGGACGGTGCCGGGGACTCAGAGGACGGCGATGTAGCGACGGCGTTCGTACTCGGTGACCTGACGCCGGTAGTCGTCCCACTCCGCCCGCTTGTTGCGCAGGAAGAAGTCGAAGACGTGCTCGCCGAGGACCTCGGGCACGAGGTCGCTGCGTTCCATGGCCCGCACGGCCTCGTCCAGGCTCTGCGGCAGCGGCTGGATGCCCATGGCGTGGCGCTCGGCCGGGTTCAGCGCCCACACGTCGTCCTCGGCGCCCGGCGGCAGCTCGTATCCCTCTTCGATGCCCTTGAGCCCCGCCCCCAAGATCACGGCGAAGGCGAGGTAGGGATTGCAGGCACTGTCGAGCGAGCGGAACTCGATCCGGGTGGCGTGCCCCTTTTGCGGCTTGTACATCGGCACGCGGACCAGCGCCGAGCGGTTGTTGTGCCCCCAGCAGATGTACGGCGGGGCCTCGCCGCCGGCGCCGGCGGAGGCGCCGACGCCGCCCCACAGCCGCTTGTAACTGTTGACCCACTGGTTGCAGACCGCGGTGATCTCGCCGGCGAACCGCAGCACCCCGGCGATGAACGCGCGCCCCACCTTGGACAGCTGGAACTCCGCGCCCGGCTCGTAGAAGGCGTTGCGGTCGCCCTCGAACAGCGACATGTGGGTGTGCATGCCGGACCCGGGGTGCTCGGTGAACGGCTTGGGCATGAAACTCGCCCACACGCCCTGCTCCAGGGCCACCTCCTTCATGACCAGGCGGAAGGTCATGATGTTGTCGGCCGTGGTGAGGGCGTCGGCGTACCGCAGGTCGATCTCCTGCTGGCCGGGCGCGCCCTCGTGGTGGCTGAACTCCACCGAGATGCCCATCGACTCGAGCATCATGATCGCGTTGCGCCGGAAGTCGTGCGCGGTGTTGTGCGGGGTGTGATCGAAGTAGCCGCCGGCGTCGACGGGCTCCGGCTTGCCGCCGCCCTCCCCGCGGTCCCTGAGCAGGAAGAACTCGATCTCGGGATGGGTGTAGAAGGTGAAGCCGAGGTCGGCGGCCCTGGCCAGCGCGCGCTTGAGCACATACCGCGGGTCGGCGAAGCTCGGCGTGCCGTCGGGCATGAGGATGTCGCAGAACATACGGGCCGCGCCGGGCGACTCCGATCGCCATGGCAGCACTTGGAAGGTGGCGGGGTCGGGCTTGGCGAGCATGTCCGCCTCGTACACGCGGGCGAAGCCCTCGATCGCGGAGCCGTCGAAGCCGATGCCCTCGGCGAAGGCGCCTTCGAGCTCGGCCGGGGCGACCGCGACCGACTTGAGGAACCCGAGCACGTCGGTGAACCACAGCCGGATGAAGCGGATATCACGCTCCTCGAGCGTACGGAGCACGAACTCCTGCTGACGGTCCAAAGTCCATCCCCTCTGATGCCGTGCTAGGCAGACCCGCCGCCTCTTGAAAGTCTGCCCGGAGCTTGTTACTGCCACGTTACAGGCCGGTTCTTGCTGCTCGCCCCCCCATCCGGCGGCGGCGCCGTCCTGGTCTCGTGAGCCGGGCTTTGCCTGGTTGCCGGAGACTTTGATCGCCTGGTACCCGCGCCCGGCCGGTCCGCGCCACGCCGCTCGATAGCGTGCGGTCGTAGGCACGTGCGGCCGCACCGCGACCGGGCCGCGGTGCGGCGACGAGCGAGGGGGATCGTGGGCGACTCGACCACGGGCACGGTGGACGCGACGCTGCTGCTTTCACTGCCGGAGCGGGCGGCGATGTTCACCGGCGCCGACCGGATCCACCAAGACGTGTGGGCCATCGGGGCGACCACCGGAGCCTGGGCCAGGGACGCCGGGCTCTTCGTGGGCGAGCCGGACACCTCGCCGCTCGAACGCGCCCGGTTCGAACGGCTGGCCGCACGTGTCTTCCCCGCCGCGCCCGTGGATCGGGTCACGCTCTACGCACGGTGGCTGATCTGGCTCTACGCCTTCGATGACGCCCGCGACGACGGACCGGTCGGCGGCTCGGCCACGGCGGTGGACGATCTTTACGGTCACCTGCTGATGTCGCTGCGGCGGGGTGGTCCGCGCCTCGGCGCCGATCCGCTGGAACTCGCGCTGAACGAGCTGTGGCGGACGACCACGCCGCCGATGAGCCAGGACTGGCGGCGCCGCTTCCTCACCAACATGGAACGGCACCGGGCCGCCTGCGTCGAGGAGGCGGTCAATCGCCGCACCGGGCGGACGCCGACGCTCGATGAGTATCCCTCACTGCGCCGCCGCTCGCTCGGCAGGTTCCTGTTCGACCTGGTCGAGCCGGTGCTGGGCGTCGAGTTGCCCGCGGCGGTGGTGCCGACGGGGCCCTGGCAAAGCCTCGTGGAGGGGCTCACCGATCTCACCGCCTGGTGCAACGATGTCGCCTCGCACCCGATGGAGGCGGCGCGTGACGACCCACACAACTACGTGACGGTCATCGCCACGGCCGGCGGGCGGGACCCTGTCCGAGCCGCCGACCGGGTGATCGACCGCATCGCCGAGCGGGCGGGTGAGATCGCCGCCGCGGCGCGCGGCCTGCCGGCCGACCTGACCGCGCTGGGAGTGCCGGCCGGCAGCGTCCGGCGGGCCGGCGAGGTCGCGGCCGTGCTGGTCCGCGCGCAGGGCGCCCAACTCGAATGGCTCCAAGAAAGCGGTCGTTACGGCATGGGAGTGCGCGTCCCCGTGGGGCCGGTCCGTGCCGGGCCGGTCGGCGGGGCGGTCGGCGGCGGGCCGGGCTTCGCCGTGCCCAGGGCGCGCGGCCAGTGGAGGGCGAGCGACGCCCCGGCCGAGCGCTGAGGCCGCCGGGCCGGCGTTCTTTTCGTCACATTGACGAGATAAATCACTCGTGGCCGGCTCTCGAGATCTAGGGTGAAGACGTGGCACAGCTGCGCATCGCCCTCGTCCAGGCCGACCCGACCGTCGGAGATCTCACCGGCAACGCCGACCTCGTGCTTTCGTGGTCGCGCCGCGCCGCCGACGCCGGCGCCCACATCGTCGTCTTCCCCGAGATGTTCCTGACCGGATACCCGGTCGAAGACCTCGTCCTGCGTAAGTCCTTCGTCGACGCCTCGATGGATCAACTCGACACGACCGCCCGGCGGCTCGCCGACGCCGGGCTCGGCCGACTGCCGGTGATCCTCGGCTACCTCAACCGGCGGACCGATGTGGCCGCCCGGTTCGGCCAGCCGGCGGGGATGCCGCTCAACGCGCTCGCCTGGCTGCACGCGGGCACGGCGGTGGCCAAGTCGGCCAAGCACCACCTGCCCAACTACGGGGTGTTCGACGAGTTTCGCTATTTCGTACGCGGCGACCGGCTGCCCGTCGTACGCCTGCACGGCATCGACGTGGCCGCCATCATCTGCGAGGACCTCTGGCAGGACGGCGGCCCGGTCACCGTGACCCGCGACGCGCGGGCCGGGTTGCTGGTCGTCATCAACGGCTCGCCGTACGAGCGCAGCAAGGACGACGCGCGTCTGGAGCTGTGCGCGCGCCGGGCCCGTGAGGCCGGCTGCGCCCTCGCCTTCGTCAACATGGTCGGCGGCCAGGACGAGCTCGTCTTCGACGGCGGCTCGTTCGTGGTGGACGCGTCCGGCGAGCTGATCGCGCGCGCTCCGCAGTTCACCGAGGAGCTCATGGTCGTCGACCTCGAGCTGCCGGCGGCCGACCCCGCGCTCGGCCCTGGCGAGACTCCCTTCGACGCGCACGACGGCACCACGATCACCGTCGACCGCCGGGTGCTGTCGCCGGCGCCGCTGCCCGCCTACGAGCCCACGCCGCCGGTCCGCGCGCCCCTACTCGACGACTGCGCCGAGGTGTACGCGGCCCTGGTGCTCGGGGTGCGCGACTATGTGCGCAAGAACGGCTTCCGGTCGGTGATCCTCGGGCTGTCCGGCGGCATCGACTCGGCGCTCACCGCGACGATCGCGGCCGACGCGATCGGCCCGGAGAACGTCAATGTCATGCTGCTGCCCTCGCGCTACTCCTCCGAGCACTCGGTCACCGACGCCGAAGAGCTGGTCAAACGCCAGGGTTTGACGGCGCTGACGGTACCCATCCACGACATCGTGGACGCGTTCGAAGCCGAGCTCGACCTGGCGGGTCTCGCCGCGGAGAACCTCCAGGCCCGCGTCCGGGCCAACATCTGGATGGCGCTGTCGAACCAGCACGGCCACCTGGTCCTGACCTGCGGCAACAAGAGCGAGCTCGCCACCGGGTACTCGACGCTGTACGGCGACTCGGCGGGTGGGTTCGGCCCGATCAAGGACGTGCCGAAGTCGATGGTGTGGGAGCTGGCGCGGTGGCGTAACGCCCAGTCGGCGCAGCGCCCGCCGATCCCGCGGCACATCATCGACAAGCCGCCGTCCGCGGAGCTGAGCCCCGGCCAGCTGGACACCGACTCGCTCCCCGAATACGACGTGCTCGACGCGCTGCTTGACGACTATGTCGAAAACGACATGGGCAAGGACGCGCTGATCGCCGCCGGACACGACGCGGGTCTGGTCGAGCGGGTGATCCGCCTGGTCGACAAGGCCGAATACAAGCGCAGGCAGTACCCGCCAGGACCGAAGATCACCCCGAAGAACTTCGGCCGCGACCGCCGCCTGCCCATCACCAACCGCTGGCGGGAAACCTGATCGGCCGATCAGGCCAAACCGAGGCCGATCGCGCCGAGCAAGCCGGTCCGGCCCCCGACCGCGCCGATCTCCGATCAGGCCAGGTCCTGGACGCGGTGGAGGTTTTCGCCCGGCCAGGACGCCGGGCGATCGGCGGTGTCGTGGTCGGCGCCGGGGATGGCCTGCTCACACCACACGACCTTGCCGATCGTGGTGCGGCGGGTGCCCCACCGGTGGGCCAGCCGGCTGACGACCTGCAGTCCGCGGCCGCTCTCTTCCTCGTCGGTGGCGTGCCGGAGCCGGGGCAGCGCCGCCGAGCAGTCGAGCACCTCGCAGATCAACGTGCCCTCGTAGAGCAGGCGCAGCTCGATCGACTGACCGGGGGCGTAACGCAGCGCGTTGGTGATCAGCTCGGAGGCGAGCAACTCGGTGGTGTAGGACAGCTCGTCCAGGTCCCAAGCCGCCAGCGCCGTGCTGACCAGCCCGCGGGCGCGGCGGACGGCGGCCGGGTCACACGGCAGCGTCCAGGAGTGGCGCCGGTCCTCCGGCAGCCGGCGCAGCCGGGCCAGCAGCACCGCGATGTCATCGCGGTGCTGGTCGGAATAGACGCTGTCGAGCGTGGCCTTGGCCAGATCCTCCATCGGGCGCGTGATCGCTTCGGCGTCGAAGATGCCGCGCAGCGCGGCGATGCCGTCGTCGATGTCACGGCCTCGGTTTTCGACCAGGCCGTCGGTATACAGCACGAAGAGACTGCCGTCGGCGATCGTGAACTCGCGACTTTCGATCGTGACCCCGCCGCCCTCCACGCCCAGCGGCGGCGCCGGCGGCACGTTGAGCAACTCGTTGGTGCCGTCGGGGTGGACGAGCAGCGGCGGCAGATGGCCGGCCGAGGCGATCTCACACGTTCCCGTCGTGGCGTCGTACACGGCGTACACGCAGGTGGCGAAGTGCGGCTCTTGTTCGCCGAGCTCCACCATCAGCTCGTGCATCACCTGCAGCGCCTCGTCGGGCGGGATCTCGAGCCCCGCCAGCGTATGCAGGGCCGTCCGCAGCCGGCCCATCGTGACCGCGGCGCGCACCCCATGCCCGGCCACGTCGCCGACGATGAGCGCGACACGCGAGCCGGGCAGCGCGATCGAGTCGTACCAGTCGCCGCCGACCTCGATGAGCTTGCTGCCGGGCAGGTAACGGTGCCGGACCTGAACCGACGACGGCGCGGACATCCGGTGCGGCAACAGGCTGCGCTGCAGCGCGAGGGCCGTCGCGCGCTCACGGCTGAACCGCCTGGCGTTGTCGATGACGATGGCCGCGCGGGCGGCGAACTCGATGCCGATCTCAACGTCGTACCGATCGAACCGGCGGAAGCCGGGCATCCGGCAGCCCACGACGAACCCGAGCATGGTGCCGCGCGCGACGAGCGGCAACAGCACCATCGAGGTGTCGGCCAGCAGCGCCTCGACCGGCGGGCGCCGCCAGGTCTTGGCGATCTTGGCGGCCGCCGTCGCGTTCAGATGACGCAGGTGCACCGGCGCGCCGGTGTCGAGACACTGCCGGTACGGCGTGCCACGCGGATAGACGAGCACCTCGCCCACCGGGAAGGCCGACTCCCACCGGGTGTCGCCGTCGTCGGTGGCGACCGCGAGCCGACGCAGCACGGCGGAGCCGTCGGTGGCGTCGCTGTGCACTTCGTCGGCGCCCACCAGGCTCTCCAGCACCAGCAGCGCAGCGGCGTTGCAAAAGTGCGGGACGAGCACGTTGATGAGCCCGCGCGCCACCTGGTCGAGGTCGAGGCTGGCGCCGAAGCGGGTGAGCGGATCGTCGAGCAGCGCGCGCCGCATCATGCCGGGGTCGAGGAAGCGTTCGCTGGAGGGCAGCGCCACCCGGATGAACACCAGCGCGGCCACCATGTCTTCGGCGGCGAGCATGGGCTGGACCGTGACGACGGCGTCGATGGCCGTCTCGGTGAGCGCCGCGGCGGGCGATTCGCCGCCCTCCGCCACGTCCCGGTCGGCGACATCGTCGTGAACGACGCGGATGACCTGGAGCATCGCGGTGCGCTCCTGCTCGGCGCCGAGGGCGTCGAGCAGCGCGTCCAACTGACCGCCGGGATCGGCGACCAGATCGCTAAGTTTTCGAGAGAGGACGTCTTCGGGCGCACGGCCAAGCACGCCACGGGCGTTTTGGCCACATTGAACCACCTTCCCCGACATGTCGATGCCGAGGACCAGCGTGCGCGTGGGTGCATCTGCGGCCGGCGGCTCACCCTTACGCGCCATCACGGATCTCACCTGTCGCGCTCCTGACGGCCCGAACTCATTCCGCTCCCGTTCGTTAAGTATGCGGTATCGGAGGGGTCATTGAGGTAGAAGATCAGCTATACGAACATGCGACTACTAGTCATGTAGTCGTGTAATGGTGGCGAGGTGACCGCGCAATGACCGCCCGATCCACCCAGGTGATCATCGTCGGCGCCGGAGCCACCGGGTTGGCGCTGGCGGGTGAGCTGGCGCTGGCCGGGGTGTCCTGCCAAGTCATCGAACGACGCGCCGCGCGCACCCGCGATTCTCGCGCGAATTGCCTGCACGCGCGGAGTATGGAGACGCTCGACCTGCGGGGTCAAGCCGCCGCGTATACCGATGTCGGAACGCCGATCAGCACGCTCCCGCTCGGCCTCGAGGGTACGGGTGTTGACCTGCGAAGACTCGACTCCGACTTCCCGTACGTCCTGAACATCCGGGCGCACCGGGTCGAAGATCTGCTGGAGGCGTGGGCGACCAGACTGGGCGCCGAGGTCGTGCGGTCCGCGGCGGTGCTCGGGGTCGAGCAGGACGAGGAGGAGGTCCGGGTCACCGTGGCGGGCCCGGACGGCCGGCGCGTCGAGCGGGCGGCCTATGTGGTCGGCTGTGATGGGTCCCGCAGCACGGTGCGGGAGGCGGTGGGCCTGGCCTTCCCCGGCGCGGGCGCGGCGACCGGCGCCCCGGGCGACCAGGATGCCGGCGCCGGCGCCGACACCGATGCCGTCCCGGTCCCCGGCTCGGTCATCGTCGCCGATGTACGGCTGACGGGGCTGCCGGCCGACGAGGCCTATGGCGGCCTGACCGATGCCGGCATGGCGTTCGCCTTCCCCTTCGACGACGGCACCTGCCGCGTCGTGCTGTACGACTACGGACGCACACCGGCCCGGCGGCCGGCGGACGAGCCGGTCACCCTGGAGGAGATCCGCGCCGGCCTGGCCCGCAGCACGGGCCGCACCGACCTGGACCCTCGCGACCTGGGCTGGTCCGCCCGGTTCAGCGGTACGAGCCGCCAGGCGCCGGCCTACCGGATGGGGCGGGTCTTCCTCGCCGGTCGCGCCGCGCTCGCGCACGTCCCCGTGGGCGCCCAAGACCTCGATTCGGGTCTCGCCGACGCCATCAACCTGGGCTGGAAGCTCGCCGCGACGTTGCACGGCTGGGCGCCGAACCGGCTGCTCGACAGCTACCACGACGAGCGCCACCCCGCGGGCCGCGACGTACTGGCCAGGACCGCGCGGCAGTTTTGGATCAATGCCGCGCGCACCACACGGCACCGGCTGCTGCGCTGGCTGGCCTACCGGGTGGTCGTGCCGCTGCCACCCGTCCAGTCCCGGCTGGCCGGCGCCTACTCCGGGCTGTCGGCGGGATACCCGCCGGCCGGCAAGCGCGCCCACCCGCTGGCCGGGACCCGGCTGCCGCGCGGCACGCTGACCCTGCCCGGCGGTTCCCGGACCCGGTTGTACGACCTGTTCGCCGACGGGCGGTTCGTGCTGCTCGACCACGATTTCCACGCCGAACGGTACGGCGGGCTGCCGCGGCACGTGCGTACGGTGCCGTACCTGAGCTGTGATCGGCGCCGCTGGCCCGCCGCCGTCCTGGTCCGGCCGGACGGCTACATCGCCTGGGCGCACGACGAGGCCGACGCCGCCCTGCGGGCGCCGATGGCGCACCAGGCGGTCCAGTCCTGGTGCTCATCGGTCATATCGAGGACCGGCTGAGGCGATCCTCGGCGCGACCGGTTCCGGTACCCGGTACCCGGTACCGAGCCGCATCGGCGCGGCGGCGCGGCGGGGGTCAGCGGGGAGCCAGACCGCGCAGCGCCGTGTCCACGAGCCGTTCTGCGAAATCCTCGGGGACCGGGCCGATCCCCCACGCTCTGGCGCGATTGACGACCGCGCCCATGAGGAGCCACATCACGAGGTCGATGTCGATGTCGGGACGCAGTTCGCCGGTTTCGATGCCGCGGCGCAGCACAGCGCGCATCCGCTCGCGCCGCGGCTCGACCACATCGCGGATGAACAGGCGATGCAACTCGGGGTGCTTGTCGCCGTTGCCGAACACGCTCCAGTAGATGCCGACGCGCTGCCGGTCGCCCTTTTCCACGCCGAGCGCCCGGGTCAGCGCGATCAGGTCGTCGCGCACCGACACGCCGCCGAGCACGGCCTCTGGCTCTTTCAGCGAGGCCAGCGCGTCGATGATGAGCGCCTCCTTGTTGGGCCAGCGCCGGTAGATCGTCGTCTTGCCGACGCCGGCGCGCGCGGCCACGGCCTCGATCGTGACGCCGGTCACGCCGCACTCCTCGACCAGGAGTGCGAGCGTGGCGTCGATGATCGCCTTGTCGGCGCGCTCGCTGCGGGGCCGCCCCACGGGGCGGGCGGGGATGGCGGTGGGGGGTTGGTCGATCGTCTCGCTCATCAGAGCCTCACCGTTTCACACGCCGGCCGTCTCCGGCTCGGCAACGGGTTCCTCCCGACGTGCCGCGGCGGGCCGTCCCGGCATCCACCTGAGCACCATCAGCGCGCCGAGGAACGCGATGACCGCGGCCGCCGCCGCGGCCGCGTGCATCCCGTGCACGAACGCCGCGTGCGCCGGGTCGATCAGGTCTCGGCCGGCCGCGCCGATCCGCGCCGCGACCGCCATAGTGCCCTCGATGGACTCACCGGCCAGGTCGCGCTGATCCGCGGGCAGCGCGCCGAGCCGACCGGACAGCTCACCTCGATAGATGGCGGCGACCACGGACCCGAGGACGGCCACGCCCATCGCGACTGCGATCTGCCGGGCGGTGTTGTTGATCGCCGATCCGGCGCTCGCCTTCTCCTTCGGCAGCACGGACATGATCGACTCGGTCGCCGGCGGCATGACGTTCGCCATGCCGATGCCCTGCACGAGGAGGATGGCGGCGACCACCCACATCGGGCTCGACTCGTCCATGAACTGGTAGCCCACGAGGGCCAGCGTGACGAACAGCATGCCGACCGTGCACACGGCCTTGGCCCCGAACCTGTACACCATCGCCGCGCTGCGCGGGGCGAAGATGAGCTGCGCGGCCGCGAACGGCAACAGCATCGCGCCGGACTCAAGCGGCGTCATCCCGCGCACTGACTGCAGATAAAAGCTCATGAAGAAGAACACGCCGGCGGCCGCGAAGAAGCAGAACGTGATCGCGCCCACCCCCGCCGACAGCCGCGGCTCGCGCAACAGCCGTACGTCGAACGCGGGATGGTCGGTGCGAGCCTCGTGCCGGAAGAACAGCACGAGCACCGCGAGGCCGGCGACGATCGGGCCGAGCACCCCCGGCTCCAGCCAGGACCCCGTGTCGCCGCCTTGGATGATGCCGTACGACAGCGCCACCAGACCGGCGATCGACAGCAGCACCCCGATCGGGTCGAGACCGCCGTGCACGGAGGTGCGGGACTCGGGCACCAGGAAGAACAGCGCGACCAGCCCGGCGGCGATCACCGGGACGTTGATGAGAAAGACCGAACCCCACCAGAAGTGACCGAGCAGCAGGCCGCCGGTGACCGGGCCGATCGCCACCGCCAGGCCGACGGCGCCGGACCAGATGCCGATGGCCTTGCCACGCTCGGGCGGCTCGAAGACGGCGGTGATGATCGACAGCGTCTGCGGCATGATCGCCGCGCCGCCGAGCCCCATGAGCGCACGGGCCATGATGAGCTGCAGCGGCGACGCCGCGTAGGCCGACAGCAACGATCCGAGGCCGAAGACCACCATGCCGGCGGCGAGCAGGCGCCTACGGCCGAAGCGGTCGCCGATCACGCCGAAGGTGAACAGCAGACCGGCGAAAACCAGCGTGTAGGAGTTGATCGACCACTGGAGCTGGCTCTGCGTGGCGCCGAGTCCCTGCACGGGGTCGGCGATGGTCTTGATGGCGACGTTGAGGACCGTGGTGTCGAGGACGACGACGAGCAGGCTGACCACCATTACGCCGAGGATGTACCAGCGCCGTCGCCTGATGGATTCCGGGTTCAATGGGCTCCCTTGCCGTTGACGAGTACTAACTATCGATACGCTCTCGTATCGCAACCAAGGGGCCCGCACCTGGTATTCCTCCGATACGAAACAGATTCGTATCGTAATGGCGGGAATCCGCAGGGCTACCGAATGCGTTCTTCAAGTGGAATCATCGGTCCCGTCCGGGGACGCCACCACGGCGCCTCGAGACTGGAGGTTTCGATGTCTATTTCGCAATCGGGTCAGCCGACCGCTTTGTACGGCGGCAAGACCGGACGCAGGGTCACCGTTCGTGACATCGCCGCCGCCAAGGAGCGCGGCGAGCGGTGGCCGATGCTCACCGCCTACGACGCCATGACGGCGCGGGTCTTCGACGAGGCCGGGATCCCGGTGCTGCTCGTCGGCGACTCGGCCGCGATGGTGGTGTACGGCTACGACTCCACCATCCCGGTCACCGTGGACGAGCTCATTCCGCTGACCGCCGCCGTGGCGCGCGGCAGTTCCCGGGCGCTGGTCGTCGCCGACCTGCCGTTCGGGTCGTACCAGGCCGGGGCGGCCGAGGCGCTGCACACGGCGAGCCGCTTCATGAAGGAGGCCGGGGCTCACGCCATCAAGCTCGAAGGCGGCCGGCGGGTGCTCCCCCAGGTCGAGGCGCTGGTCGCGAGCGGCGTCCCGGTCATGGGCCACCTTGGGCTCACCCCGCAGTCGGTGAACGTCTTCGGCGGCTACCGGGTGCAGGGCCGCGGCGAGGCCGGCGAGGAGCTGATGGCCGACGCCAAGGCACTCGAGGCGGCCGGCGCGTTCTCCGTGGTGCTCGAATGCGTGCCAGAAGAGTTGGCCGCCCGCATCACCGCCTCGCTGTCCATCCCGACGATCGGCATCGGCGCCGGCGCCGCCTGCGATGCCCAGGTGCTGGTCTGGCAGGACATGGCCGGGCTCACCCCGCGGACGGCGAAGTTCGTCAAGAAGTACGCCGACCTGTCCGGCGCGCTGTCCGGCGCCGCCAGGACCTTCGCCGACGAGGTCGTCGCCGGTTCCTTCCCCACCCCCGTCCACTCCTACCACTGAGCCGCTTATCCGCCGGTCGCCGCCGGGGGTGGGAACACGCTCCCTAACCGGCGGCGGCCAGCTGGCGGGTCAAGACGGTGCGGGCCTCGACGAGTGAAGGGCCGTACCACTCCAGGTGCCGGCCGCTCACCAGGGCGACCGGCAGCCCGCCGAACGCCTCGGGGCCGTCGTCCGCGCTGAAGGCGTACGGCTCATCGGGCAGCACGACGAGGTCGGGGGCACGCCGCCGGATCTCGTCGAGGCTTGTCCTCGGGTAGCGTTCGGCGGCGGCGCCGTAGGCGTTGGCGACGCCCAGCCGGCCGAGCAGATCTCCGGCGAAGGTGTCCCGGCCCAGCACCATCCACGGTCGCCGCCAAATCGGGATCACCGCCGTTCGCTCGGGCGGGGGCGGCGCCTCCGGCCAGGCCGCGGCCGCCGCGCGCAGCCACGCAGGCTCGGCCAGACCGCACGCGGCGAGCAGCTTCGCCAGGCCGGCGACGGCCTCCGGCACCGAACGGATGACCGTCACCCAGACCGGCACGCCGGCCGCCCGCAGGGCGTCGAGGTCGGGCTCGCGGTTCTCTTCGAAGTTCGCGACGACCAGGTCGGGGCGCATCCGGACGATCCGCTCGACGTCAGGGTTCTTCGTGCCGCCCACGCGGATCACGTCCAGGCCCGGCGGATGCGTACACCAGTCGGTCGCCCCGGCCAGCAGGCCGGGCGCGGTGACCGCGATCGTTTCGGTCAGCGAGGGCACAAGCGAGACGACCCGCCTCACGCGGGCCGGGACCGCCACCCGCAGGCCGAGATCGTCGATGCCCATCGCTCGTACGCTCCCGCGCGCTTCGTCCGGCGCCGGCGCCGGCCGCGCCTCAGACGTCGGTGATCCGCAGTCCGGCGTGCGCCTTGTACCGCCGGTTGATCGAGATCAGGTTGGCGGTCAGCGCCTCGACCTGCGCCGCGTTGCGCAGCCGCCCCGCGTACACACCGCGCATGCCGGGGATCCGGTTCGCCAGCGCGCGCACGAGGTCGGTCGCCTCCCGGTCGTCGCCAAGCACCAGCACATCGAGCTCCATCTCGCCGACGTCGGGGGCGAGCAGGAGCACGGCCGACACGTGGTGGAACGCGGCCACGACCCGGCTGCCGGACAGCACCGCGGCCGCCTGCTGGGCCGCGCTGCCCTCCTCGACCGGAAGCGGGTACGCGCCCTGCTTGTCGAAGCCGATCGGGTTGACGCAATCGACGACGACCTTGCCGGCGAGCTCCGCTTGAAGCGACTCCAGCGTGGCCCTGTGCCCCTCCCACGGCACCGCGACGATCACGACGTCGGCCGTTCGAGCGGCGACCGCGTTCTCCGCGCCGCGGACCAGCCCGCCGCCCAGTTCGGCGGCCGCCTGCTCGGCGCGCTCGGCCCGCCGCGAACCGATGATCACTTCATGGCCCGCCAGCGCGAACCTGCGGGCCAGGCCCTTGCCCTGGTCACCGGTCCCGCCCAGGATGCCGATGGACAGTCCGCTCACGTCGGGGAGGTCATGGGTGGTGCGCTGCGGCTGTGTCATGCCCCAGATCTTCGCATCTCGTGGTCGCGGCCCACCCGACAGGGGCGAGTCGCCCGCCTCGGTACGGCACCATGGACGGGTGGACGCCAACCAGGTCGCGCTGTTGCGCGCGGTGCTGTCATCGACCGGCTGGCTGGAGCGGACCGGCGAGTTCGCCCGCGCCATGCGCGTTTCGACCCGGGAGCCGGGCGGGTTGATGTTGGTCGGCACGCCGGACGACGAGCCCTGGCACCTGGCGGCGCACCTCGACGAGGAGAGCCGGTGGAGCGACGTGCCGGAGCTGTCGCCCACGCTGGTGCGCTGGGCACCGCCCGTGGACGCCCCGCCGCACCTGCGGGTGGGCATGGATCGGCTGGCCGCGGCGCGGCGTGGGCAGACCCTCGTCGTCGTCGCGCAAGAGACCGCTCCGGTGCCGTTGCTCGAACGGGTCGACGACGCCCGGCGGACCGGCGCGACGATCCTCACCGTCGACACCGGCGACAAGGAGCTCGAGGGGCTCGCCCACGAGGCGCTCGTGGTCTCCTCCCAGCAGCGTCTGGTCACCTTCGACGGCGCGCAGCACCTGGTCAGCGCGGCCGCCGGGGAACCGGTTGCGCCCCGGCGGCGGTTGCGCGCCCGGCTGGCCCGCCTGCTCGACACCATCAGCGGCGGGCCCGTCCCCGACTAGGGCGATGGCCGCGGCCCGACCGGCCGATGGACTCATTATCAGCAATTTAACGGACTAAAAAGACGAGCAGAATTAACGCCCCAACGTTCGCGTCGCGCCCTGCCGGATGAAGCGGACGAAATGCACAATGCAGGTATGAGCTGGACGCGTTACGTCGCCCTCGGCGATTCCTTCACCGAGGGACTCGGGGACCCGGACCCCCTGGCACCGGGCGGCTGGCGCGGCTGGGCCGACCGGGTGGCCGAGGCCCTCGCGCGGCACACGACCGATCTCACCTACGCCAACCTCGCGATCCGCGGCAAGCTGCTCGGCGAGATCGTCGCCGAGCAGCTTCCCGAGGCGCTCGCCCTTCGGCCCGACCTGGTGTCGCTGGCCGGTGGCGGCAACGACCTGCTGCGGGCCGGCGTCGACGTCGACGACATCGGCGCGTTGCTCGACGAGGCGGTCGGCCGACTGCGCGCGGACGACATCGAAGTGATCATGTTCACCGGAGCCGACCCCGTCGAGTCCCCCGTGATCAGGAGGCTGCGCGGCCGGATCGCCGCGTACAACGACTACGTCCACGAGATCGCGGCCGCCCGCGGCGCGCACGTGGTCGACCTGTGGTCGATGCCGATCCTGAGCGACTGGCGCATGTGGGGGCCGGATCGGCTGCACATGTCGCCGGCCGGGCACCGGCGGGTGGCGCTGGCGGTGCTGGAGACGCTCGGCCTCCCCGTCGCGGAGGCGACGTGGCGCCAGCCGCTGCCGCCGCTTCCGGAACTGCGGCGCAGCGCCCGGCTGCTGCGCGAGATGCGCTGGGCCCGTACCTACCTCGCCCCCTGGGTGATGCGGCGGCTGCGCGGCCAGTCGTCCGGCGACGGCCTCACCGCCAAGCGGCCCGCGCTCACCCCGCTGTCCGTACGCTGAGCGAGGGACCGCCGATCGAGACTGATCGCGCAACGGGCTCCGCGGTGCGATGCACCCTGTAATCCGGGAACTAGACTCCACGTACATGACGACGCAACTCCGGCCCGGTCGCATCTCCCCGCAGCGCAAAGTGCCGCCGCACATCCAGCGGCCGGAATACGTCGGGAAGGACCGACCGAAGACCGGCGAGCCCGACGTCAAAAGCCCAGAGATCATCGCCAAGATGCGGGTCGCCGGGCGGGTCGCCGCGCAGGCACTCGAGGAGGTCGGCCGGCACGTCCGGCCCGGCATCACGACCGACGAACTGGACCAGATCGGGCACGACTTCCTCGTCGACCATGACGCCTACCCCTCCACCCTCGGCTACCGGCGGTTCCCCAAGTCGCTGTGCACCTCGCTGAACGAGGTGATCTGCCACGGCATCCCGGACGACACCGTGCTGCGCGACGGCGACATCATCAACATCGACATCACCGCCTTCATCGATGGCGTGCACGGCGACACCGACGCGACCTTCCTCGTCGGCGCCGTCGACGAGGAGTCCCGGCTGCTGGTCGAGCGGACCCGCGAGGCCATGATGCGCGGCATCCGCGCGGTCCGGCCGGGCCGGGCGATCAACGTGATCGGGCGGGTCATCGAGTCGTACGCGCGCCGCTTCGGGTACGGGGTCGTCCGCGACTTCACCGGGCACGGCATCGGCACGACGTTCCACTCCGGGCTGATCATCCCGCACTACGACGACCCGAACGCCGGCCGCGTCATGGAGCCGGGTATGACGTTCACCATCGAGCCGATGCTGACCCTCGGTACGATCGCCTACGACATCTGGGACGACGGCTGGACGGTCGTCACCCAGGACCGCAAGCGAACCGCCCAGTTCGAGCACACCCTCCTGGTAACCGACGACGGACACGAGATCCTCACTCTTCCCTGAACATGGATGACAAGCTCGGGACATACCGCCGCAAGCGCGACGCCGCGAAGACGCCCGAGCCGGTCCCCTCGTCGGACAGCTCACTGCCGTCGGGCGACGACAACACCTTTGTGATCCAGGAACACCAC
>CALAED010000049.1 GCA_937891035.1 uncultured Thermomonosporaceae bacterium
GCGCCATTGGTTTGATCGGCACGGCTCGTCGGCGACACCCTCTTTACCACCTAAGACTCCGCTGCGACGCGCGGCGCCTCCCGAGCGTGTTCGATCTTCTAGCCGTACGAGCGGACCGGCCGTTGTCAGGAAGTGAGTCGGCCGGGGTAAAGAAGCCCGTCGACAGGAGGCCCGAAAGGGGGCACTGTGGGGGGATGGTGACCCGTCTGACGGGAGACGAATCCGTCCTCTGGCAGGCCGCGGCACACGTCCTCGACGCGAACTGGACCGGCGCGGCCACCGTTCCGTCGCCCGGCCTGTACCCGCATCAGTGGAGCTGGGACTCCGCCTTCATCAGCATCGGGCTCGCGCGGCACCGCCTCAACCGGGCCGAGCAAGAGCTTCTCACTCTCTTTCGCGGCCAATGGGCCAACGGCCTGCTGCCGCACATCGTGTTCAACGACTCCGTGGCGCGGCGCGCGTACTTCCCGGGTCCGGACCTGTGGCGCAGCTCGAAACACCACGACGCCCCGCGCAACGTGGACACCTCGGCGCTGACCCATCCGCCGCTGCACGCATTGGCGGCCCTGCGCCTGTACGCGAGCGCCACCGACGCGGAGCGCGGCAAGGCGTTCCTCGGCCGCATCTACCCGGCGCTGGTGGCCCAGCATCACTACTTCGCCCGGGCCCGCGACATCGGCGGCGCCGGACTGGTAGCGATCTGTCACCCGTGGGAGTCGGGGCTCGACGACAGCCCGGCATGGGACCGGTCGCTGGCCGAGTTGCAGTTGCCCCCGGCGGAGTACGCCGCGCGGTCCGCGCCGCCCAGCCTGACGGCGGGCGCTGACCACGATCGCTACGTGTGGCTCGTGACGACCTACCGGGACGCCGGATATCGCGACGAGCACCTGCGCGACGTCCATCCGTTCGCCGTCGAAGACCCTCTCGTCAACGCCACCTATCTCGCCTCCACGCACGCGCTGGCCGAACTCGCCGCGATCGTCGGCGCCGACCCCGTACCGCATCGCGAGCGCGCGCAACGCATCCACGAGGCGCTCGTCACCCGGCTATGGGACGGCGAGACCGCTTGCTTTCGGGCCCTTGACCTGCGCGCCGGCCGGCTCGTCCCGGTGGCCACGGTCGCCACGTTCGGTCCGCTGCTCGACCCGCAACTGCCCGAGCCGGCCATGCGCGGGCTGGTCGACCTGCTCCTGTCCGCTCGGTTCGCGGGTGCGGCCGGCTACCCGATGCCGACCTGCGACATCCAGTCCGCCGCCTTCGACCGGGGTGCGTTTTGGCGCGGGCCCACGTGGGTCAGCACCAATTGGCTACTGTGGCTCGGCGCGATGGGCCATGGGCTGACCGTCGTGGCGGATTTGCTGTACGGGTCGACGTTACGGCTCGTACGGCAGTCAGGCTTTCGGGAGTACTTCGACCCGTTCGACGGCACCGGCCGCGGCAGCCATGACTACAGTTGGTCGGCGGCGTTGGTGCTCGACCTGCTGGCCACCCGAAGAGCGCCGCAACGAGCCGCCTGAAGGCCGTAGCGTGATGGCATGCGCTTCCGCCTGTCTCGTTCGCTGCCCTCCGGCCTGCGGCCGGTGCTTGAGCGCGGCGAGCACATCCTCGCCCACGCGGCCACGCGGGACGGGTCGTACGTGGTGGCCACCGACCGGGCGTTGCACCTGCCCGATGGCATCCGCCTGCCCTGGGAGCGCGTCGAGCAGGCCGCGTGGCGCGACGGCTGGCTGCACGTACGGGCGGACGGCGAACATCACATCAGGCTGACCGACCCCGGCTCGGTACCGGAAACCGTCCACGAGCGGGTCACCGCCACGATCGTGGTCAACCACCAGGCCACACTTCCCGGCGGCGGGCATGTACGCATCGTGGGGCGGCGCCCGCCCCGCGGCGACACCGTTCGCTGGACGTTCGTCTTCGACGCCGGTCTCGACCCCGACGACCCCGCCCTGCGTACCCAGGCCGGCAGTCTCCTCGCCGCCCTCCGCCGTCAAACCGGCCTGTGAGCGCCGGTCGCCGCGCACGCGGCGACCGGCGAATCAGTTGGGCGAGGGGGTTTGCGGCTGGCCGTGGCGCGGCGTGTTCGCCTCGTCGTTCGACCGGCGCAGCCCTGGAATCCGGTCGCCGACCGTCTCGGTGACCTTGCTGCGGGCGGTGCCGGCGATCTCACCGGCCTGTGCCCGGATCAGCCCGGCGGTCTCCTGAACGGTCGGGTTCTCGGTGAGCCGGCGAGACGCCCGTTTGATCTGCTCGTAGCGCTCCCGGCCGGCCTTGGTGCCCAGGACATAGCCCAGGGCCGCTCCTGCGATGAACGTGGCGCGATACTTCAATGTGCACCCCCTGTGTGGTTGGGGCTAGCTATACCCAACCAGGGCATACCCAGTCGCCGCGCCGGCCGGTCGGCGCGGACCAGCCCGATAATGCGCTAACCTAGAGCCCGCCGGTGGGAGGGTGGGTGCCCTCCGCGCACCGCGATCCCGCGTAGCTCAATCGGCAGAGCGTCCGGCTGTTAACCGGCAGGTTACTGGTTCGAGTCCAGTCGCGGGAGCCACACCAGTCAAGTTCGAACCGCGTCCCCCCAGGTGGGCGCGGTTCTTTGGGTTTGACCCCAGGTGGGCCAGCTCAGAGTCGAAGTTCGAAGTCGCTTGTCTCCGCTTCCTCCAGAAGCTCGGTGAGGGTTGTTGCCGGTGGAAAATAGATCGGGCCTTGGCGTCCGAGGCGGTTAGAAGTAGGGGTAGCGACGCCGTTGCGCCTACACGTGGTGATGCCGAGGCGACTGCCGCAGCGGCCGCAGGTGAGGGAGCCCTTTGAGGTGCTGAGGATGCTTGTGCATCTCGGGACTGCCCCGCTGAGGAGACTGCCGACCCGTCCTAATGGCTACCGTCGCGCGTGTTTGCGGATATAGCGGAACAGGGCGGGGTCCGTAGAGGCTCGGCCGCCAGCCCGCATATCCCCACGCCGTGCGGGTTCGGGCACGATGGTGCAGTCGCGCACTGCGTAGGGTTGCTCGGTCGGTTCCTGGACGACCTCGGCGCTGGCCTGGGGCCGTTCGCTGAGATGAGTGGTGTGCTGCGGCCGGAGGCCGACGGGTGAGATCGCGTTAGCGGGCAGGGTGAGCGTGAAGGGGTGGGGACGCCCGACCTGGGCGTCCCCACCCCTTCAGGTCTTTTGCCGTCGGCGATTCGTGGTGGTGCCGGTCGGCTGGGTCAGGGAGTGGTGGTGTCCTTGACGCTGCGCCAGAGCCGGTCGGCGGAGGTCTGGCTGCGGATCAGGTAGAGGTTGTTCCAGCTTCCCGAGCCCTGATAGGTGTCGAGGCCGATGGCCAGGGTTGGGTCGGAGGCAAGCTGGAATAGGCCCCAGGAGGTCGAGGTGTCACCGACGTTATCGAACGGGCGCTCCCAATTCTGGGCGGCGCTGCCGTCGCAGGTGCGCACGATCAGGCGGTCGCCTTCTTTAGGGGTGGCGGTGGCAGGTTGGATGCACTTGCCGGAGGCTTCGTTCTTGATCACCCGCGTGCTTCCGGTGATGATTTGCGTCCACCGCGAGGTCTTGAAGTGCCAGCCGGGGGCGCGAAGGCTGATCACCTCCGCACCGTCCGCGGTGCTGTCGTTGAGCATGGCCAACCGGCTGCCATCCATCCGATTGATGATCCGCTGCTGGGTGTAGGTGGTATCGGCGTGCGCGGCCGGGGCCATGACCAGGGCGCCGGTGGTCAGGGCTGTGGCCGCCAGGGCCGTAGTCAGGCCGGTGAGCCGGATCGACGGAGCGTAGCTGGGGTGAGTCGTGGACATGGATGCTTCCCTTGTTTCGGGTTGCCGTTAGGGGGCGCGACGTCGCTCCGCAAGTGTCACACCATACGTAATCGATCAACAACGCTAGGTGATGGCCTTGTGGCCACTTAGTTACCTAGCGTCCGTCCAACGAGGCTGACCTGGGAAATCTCCCCCTATTTGACTCTGGTGCCCTAGTTTCGCCAGTCAAGGATCAGTGACTCCGCTTTGTCAGAAGGCTCGTTACGGACGCACTGAATATGGGGTTCATGGCGAAACGGCTTTGGTGCGCAGATCGCGATTGTAGAGCGAACGTCTCACCCAGCGTCCACACTGCTGCTCCTGGAGCGTGACCTCAGACCGAGACCTGGCTCCCTGGGGATTTGACTACACGCGGGCTCCTGGCGCGCGTGCCTTCGTGGACCACATCTTCGAGCTGGTTGCCTACGCCCCGGCCGCAACGCCAACGCAGCGAAGGCGCCCTCGTGTGCTATGCGCGAGCCCTCCTGGCCTATGAGTGGGACCGGATGGACCGCGGCCGCTCGCCGGTCGCCTCCGTGTTCGGCTTCAGCCTGCCCCGCGGAACAACCGCGGTTATTGGCGTCCGCGCCGCCGTCACCCTCGTCCTGTGCGGCAGCGCTGTTGCCGATCCATGACCTCGAACTCTCCTTCTCCGGCCCCATGCACATCGCCTCCAGCGCCATGCGCGACACCGCGGACGACAACGCACAGGACTACTTCGACACATAACCCGCCGCATCGCTGCTGTGCGACCACAACGGCATGGCCTCGAATAGCTTGGCCGCCCAGCCACGACAACACCGGCCACGCGTGAGCCGCTGGACAGGCAGACGCCACGTATTACCCGGCGGTGCGCGACGGAGTGGTCTTTCAGCACTATCACCAGCCAGGCAAATGTAATACCGTTGCGACCTACTTTTCGCCGCCCACCATTCCGCCGATACGATACCCGCCTCGGCGGCGCGGGCGCCGCGCGGGCCTGTGTAGTGGGTAGCCGATCGAATTGGTGACTGATCTAGAGAGGGTCGTTATGTCGTTGATCGTCTTTGGCGCCCTCGGGTACGCGTTGCGGGCGCATCGTCACAGCAATAAGACGCGCAGAGGCATTGGAAAGTATGCGGTCTCCCGCAATGTGAAGTGAGTTACCGCAAACTCCCGCACCGCGAGCGGATGCGCACGAGTAATGCACTACTTTATATGGTGATCCAAAGAGACCTCCCTAGGGCCGCCCAGGAGATCGCATGGACCAAGCCGGGTTGAGAGATTGGAGCCTCCAACCGGCGTCGGATGCCGAAGAGACGCACGCACCATGGGCAAGCGTCGGCTATGGCAGCAAGATCGAGTTCGACGGCGACCCATACAGTACGCCGGGTGAGGTCAAACCCCGGACGATGCTCCCTCCATTGGCTCTACCTGTCCGACCGCCTGCTCGTCCCGAACCTCCAATATGGCCGGCATCTACTCGGGCCGCGACGTGCGGGTGCGGCGCATCCGGAGCGCGGCTGCCTGACCTCGACGATGTTTGCCGTCGCCCTGACGGGCAGTGCACTTGGTGGAGGGAATGACATGGGTGAGCATTGGCCTCCCTGTTCTGGGGGTGCGCCGTCGCGGTCAGGTTCCTCCCGATACACCCCGTGGTTCCGCCCTTCTCATCACCGAAAGCACTGAGATTCTTACCTTGTGCTTACGGTGAGAGTGGCAAGGTGTGGACACACAGAGGAAGGAGACAAGCCTATGAAGCCCCTCACTCCGATCACCATGGTGACCGTCGCGCTTGGCGGGTTGGTGCTGGCTGCGCCCGCCCCGGCCGCCGCGGCTGCCACCCCGACCTACACCTGCCAAGTTCTCGGCGAGGATGGGCACGGGAAGGTGACGGGAGTCCAAGACTGCCGGGCTTCCTCGGGTGCGGTCACAGCGGGCACTTCCACCGAGACCGCTATCGTGCGCGGTAGCCTGTTCGGCGACAGATTCACCTGCACGGCCGGAGTAGTGGCCAATATTCCCGACACGGTGACCGCCGACGGCTGCACCTCACGGTAGCGAACCCCTCGAGTCCGGCGCGTGGGCCGCCACGATCCTCGGTCGTGAGCGATGCGTTAGCACGAATGTGTAAGACCGTTTGATGGTGCGGCTGATTGGCAGCCCGCGCTATGTTCTCTGCACTCACCGGCGCGCCGCCGGGCTGTACTGGATCTCGCCATCCGCGCTAGAAAAATGGCCGCACTCGTTGGCCAAGGCGCTGGCAGGCATACGTGCACCGACGTAGCCCTGGGATTGAATACAGGAGGGTTAGTGGCGCGCATGCCCGCTGATGTCGCGGACGAGGGTCAGGGTTCAGCTTGAGCTGGTAAGGGGAGCACGAGGTAACGCTTGGTGTTCGCCATAGCCTGCGGTTGTGAACCCGGAGCCCCGGGATGTGGGGGGCGTCCCCACATCCCCCGCGGTGGCGCTCGGTGCGCATTGTTGGTCGTCCCCGGTGGCCGTGGGTGTGCTGTTGGGGCTAACGCGACTCACGCGCTGTAACAGATCACCAGAACGTATATTGAACACCTGCGGTTGTGTTGTTACCCGAGTTATCCACCCTTTGCTCAGGCGGTCACGTACGCCCAAGGGTGGCGGCTGCCGTATATCCAGATATGTTGGAAGAATTTCTCCATGCTCTTGCCGGTATGTCTGGGTCGCTCCGGCTATTCCCACCCACTGTTGACGGCCAGTTGCCTGCTGTTGACGCTCCGTCGATTTCGGTTTTCTTTAGGTTGAACGGGAGGCGACCGCAAGGTGGCCGGATCCGGCCGCGAAGTTCAGTCAAGGGTTGTGTCAGCCTGTGGTGCGCGTGAGGATGGCATAGGTCGTACACAGAAATGTCAACCTGGTAGACGGTTCCGCAGTGGCTCCTGATTTGGAGACCTGAGCGATATGAATGCGGCCGGAGTTATCGACTCCTTATTCACTAGCTTTCCCGTCCAACGATGTATGGAGCTGATCGAGTCACTCAGCGGTCTCGACCGGTTCCAGGCGTCGCGGGGTATCGAGGCGGCCGCACAACAAGTAGCGGACGCGGCGCAGCGGGCGGGCTTGAAGGACGTCGAGATCCTGCGGCTACCCGCCGACGGGGCCGCCCACTGGGGTACCTTTCGAGCACCGCAATCATGGACTCCGCTGATCGGGACCCTCGACATCCTGGCTCCGGGCGCGGTGCGTCGGTTGATCTCCTTTCCTGATCAGCCCTGCACCCTGGCCACCTATTCGGCGCCGACCTCGCGGGAAGGGGCCCGGCTGCGCATGGTGGACGGGACGTCCCTGGACACCAGCGCGCCGGTGCCATGGTCCGGAGTACGCGACGCGCTTGTCCTGCTGCCCGCGGCGAACGCGTCGCGAAACCCGCCAACACCGCTGTTGGTCGAGGGGCTGACCCGCTCCGGCGCGGCCGGTTTCGCCACTGACGTGGCATCGGCGCGGCTGCCGGCGGACAGCGGGGCCGCGGGCCGGATAGAACTACCCAGAGACGCGCGGATCTTCGGATTCAGCGTATCGCCCGTCGTGATGGACGCGCTGATCACCGCCGCGCGGCACGGCAATCCGGTACGGGTTCGCGTTGATGTGACACGCGATGCCCACATGCCGCTGGTTCACGGCTCACTTCCCGGATCCGCTCCCGAGGTGCTGCTGCACGCGCACCTGTGCCATCCCCGACCGGCCGCCAACGACAACGGATCAGGAGTCGCCGCGCTGGTGGGGATCGCGGAAGCACTGAGCGGCATGGACGACGGAGCGGCGCGGCGCGGTGTCCGGTTCCTGTGGGCTCCGGAGTTCGCCGGAACCGCCGCCTTTCTCTACGACCTCGTCGTGCGGGGACCGCTCAGTCTCCCCGAGTGCACTTTGAACCTCGACATGGTCGGCGAGGATCAGGTGCGCTGTGGCGGCCCGCTGGTCATCGAGCGGCCTCCGGTGCATGTCCCGAGCTATCTGCCGGCGCTTGCCGAGGATTTCTTGGCGCTCTTGCCGAGCTCGACAAGGTCTTATTCGGGAGCCGTGGCGCTGCCGGACTGGCGGTCGACGACCATACCTTACGTCGGGGCATCCGACCATGCCCTCTTCGCCGACCAGGCCATCATGTGTCCGTCGATATGCATGGGACATTGGCCGGATCGATATCGGCACTCGGCACTCGATACTCCAGACAAGGTATCGGCAGATGAGCTGCGCCGGGCCGGCAGTACGGCTGCCGCCATAGCAGCCTTTGTACGTTCTGCCGAGGCCAGTGATCTGCCCTATCTATATTCGGCGATTACCCGCCACACGAGCGGGCAGATGCTGGCGATAGCGCGCAGTGCGGCCAACGGCCGACCGTCTTTCGATGCGACCTTCGACCCGTTCGCACCGGTCAATGTTCCGGGCTTGCTCCGCGATCAGGTGCGGCAGGCGGACGGGGCCATGGCGGCGGCCATGCGATTGACCGGGACATCAGGCTCCCCACCGCAGGCTCTTTCCTCTTGGTTAACCGGCCATGCCGAGGGGCTCGCCCAATGGGCGGCAGGACCTGCGGCCGGCCGCGGTGCCACCGTCGCGTCATGGGACCTTGATGACGCGACTTATTGTCGGGTCTGGCCTGGTCCCTTCAATTTCGAGGGATTGCTGGACGCCGCGGCCTCGGCGGATCGTCGCTGGCTTATAACAAAGGATTATGATGACGAGTCCGCCTATTCTCAGATGATGGCGATGGCGATGGCCATCGGCCGGCAATCCACCTTCGATCAGATAATAACGGAGGCGGCGTATTCAACATGGCTGCCAATTAATATCGATTTCGCGCAACGATATCTACAGATTCTCGCGAAGACGGGTTGGGTCACTACTTAGTGTGCTTTGGCATAGCGAAATGCCAGAGAAGAACTCAATCGAAAGGAGGTGAACACATGGCCACGGCGACCCTGACGACCAGGACCACCGTTACTGGCGTGCTGGACGAGATCTTCGCACAGCTTGCGGTGAAGCGCGAGACGGACCTTATTAGGTTCCGGACTTGCTGTGCTGATCCGCGCGCCAGCCGGTAAGTGAACGAGGGGTACGGTCACACCCGGGTGTGTCCGTACCCCGCTCGAACCGCTGCACCAATCATTAGGCCACGACTCGCAACCTGAAAGGACTCCGATGGCTACGCAGTTCGAATTCACTGACCGAGTCGGGAATTCAGTGAATTTGCCGGCGCAGGCGGGAGAAAGCATTGCTCAGGTGCTGATGAGGGCCTTCATCCCGCCGCTGTCGGTTACGGTCAGCTCCAACGGTATGCAACTGGCCGACTCCCACCGCCTTGAGGAGGGGCGAAGCTACCAGGCACGCTTGATCGAGGGCTACGACCTGGGAACGATTCAGCGGCTCTACGCCGACTACCCCGACACCGGCGAAGTCGCCTATTTGAAGCGCCGGCTGGTTTTCACCGACGACGGCCATCTCACGATTGAGCAGCAGCCGTTGACCCTGCCGGAGACGGCACAGTGGGTCGAGGATGTGATCCGGCAGACCATCCGTCGTTATGCGCTCATCAAGCCGGACGACACAGTCGTTCTCGGGTTGTCCGGTGGAGTGGACAGCGGATCGCTCATGCTGGCCCTCGGCGCCCTGCTCGAGCGCGGCGACGTGAACTTCCGGCTGATCGCGGCCACCTTCCAGGACTATGACAGCAGATACACCGACACCTGGGACAGATCACACGCCCTCACCACCAGGTTCGGCGCACGTCATGAATTGGTGGGGGAAGAACTCGCGCAAGAGGTCTTCCATCTGAATCGACCGCTCCGGCAGGTTCTCCCCGCGCTGATGGAGACCGAAGACGCCCACCAGACCATGTATGTCGACCACCACACAACCCGGCGCACATTGGAGGTGTTCGCGGCGAACGAGGGCTGTCACAAGATCGCTCTCGGACTCCACACGACCGATCTGCTGGCCGGGCTGGTCAACGCCCAGACGGCCGGCTACCAGCTCGGTGGACTCCCACTTCGGCAGGTGGGCGACTTCGATTACATCTTCCCGCTGACTTTTGTGCCCAAGAAGGAACTTGAGCTGTACCACCTGCACTCTACCGGCCAAAAACCAAAGCACAGTCCGCCCAACCCGTGGGAATTCAACCCGCTTGACCGAAATTTCTATTACTATTTCGCCGACTTCATGCAGAGCTTCTGGCCTGGTGTGGAATTTTGGATGTTCACCAGTCCCGCACTTCAGTCACCCGACGCGAGTGCGAAGATCGCGTTCGTAGCGTGTGGGAACTGCGGCGGATCACTCAACCCGCAGGGTCGGGAATGGAACGCGGGCGACTTTTGTGATGTGTGTAGCATCCTGGCCCGATACGGCTACGTTAAGGGAGTGTGACCGGCGATCCGCGCACGCGACCAGTCCCGAGTTGGTCTGGATACATGGGGGAGTGCCGCGACTTAGGCGTGGGGCGAGTACTCAACCAGCCGCGAAATCCGAGCACTTGTTTTCGTCGGCTCGACCAACTCATGATCGAGCGGCAGCACCCATCCATCCAACGGGACCAGCTCACACCCACGTGACCGTTTTACCGGCCAGCTTCCATGGCCGTACTCAATAGCGCGTACACCTGATGCGGCGGCCACCTGGATGGGCCGATAAAAAAGTGTCTCGAAGTAAACCAATCGGTGGCGGGGATGATCATAATCAGTTCCTGTCCAATAGGGGTACCAGACTCCCTGATGGCCGTGAAAGAGGCTAAAACCAAGCACCTCATGGCGATACTCGGCGCAGAACACGCCAACCTCGAAATCGGACAGCAATTTTGTGATATGAAGCAGGCGCTGTCGCTCCGACTGGTCATCGACTTCGCCCCGATATTTGCGCACGAGCGCACACCGCAGCCGGACGACATCGTCCAGGCAATCCGGCAATGGCCGCAGGGAGAAGGTTATCTCGCTGCTTTCCAGCTGCCGCCTTTCCCAACGGATCATGCGCCGGCGCTTCGCCGGGAGCGCGCGCAGATAATCATCAAAGGTCGAGCCCGTGATACCCAAAATCGAGTTATACGAAAGAGGAATGCGGTAGAACTCCGTCCGGCGCAGCACCGCGCTCAGCAGATTCGGCTGTGCCGAGACATACAAAAAAGCCACCGACCGCATTCCCGCGTCGCGTGCCCAGTCGACGGCGGCTGCGACAAGAGATTCAACGTATGTCTCTACCTCGGCGGCCGGACCCACCGGAAGGCAGGCATAACTCGGATACATGACGATCAGACTGGGCTCCCACGATGCCGGGATGCGTCCGGCGCCCAGGGCGGCACGCTCGCGGCGACTCTCATCGGACCACGGGAAGATGGAGTCGGTTCCGGTCACCACCTGATGGAGGTTAAACATCTCGTAGGGCTTCACGTTGGTCGTGACAGTCCCATAGAGACCGGCGACCGGAGATCCGTTTTCGCGTATCAGGAAGGTCAATTGCTCCCCCGGCACCCGACCTTCCGCGGCCCGCAGGGAGGCGGCGGTCGCGGGTAGGGGAGCCGACGGATCGAGAAGCTCCCAGTCATCGTGCAGCCCGTGGGTGATCTCGACCATTTCCCTGCTCACCGCTTTAGACACCTCAGGGTTGACTTAGACAGCCCACGGTGGGAACCGGCCGCAGACCGTGCCGTTGCTTGAATGCCGCATTTCCGCGGCCGCATTCGAGCACGTGGACTCCACCTTGGGTGGCCTCGTGTATCGCTCTATGAAACAGAAGTCCAAAGGGACTGATCGGACCGTATTCACCGGCCCTTATCCCGCAGGCCCAAAAATGGTATCGCTCGCGATCTTTCAGGCAAAACGCAGCGGCGATGAGTAAGCCGTCCTGTTTGACCAAAATCAGCTCTACCGTCTCCCCGAGCGCGGTAATAAAATCCGGCATCGTGGCAGGCGGATAGTAGGTTGGTGTGCCGTGCTTGGCAGCGGTTAGGTGGCAAAGCTCAACCGCTGACACCACATGATCCGCCGCGCCGGTTTCGACCTCGACGGTGATACCGTGTCGATCCGCTTGCCGATAATAGCGCCGGAGGTTCCGCCGCGCCCTGGCACTCGGCATAGCGGAGATGAAACTCTCAACATCCTTGAATGCAGTGATATTCTGGTTGAACCGGGCCTCCATCGGCACAATGCGCATGCCGGCCTCCTGCAGTAGCTCCGGAAGAGGGGTCGCCGCATCGACGTGGAGAAACCCAAAGTAGTCGGCACCCGTCTGCGCGGCGAGATCTGTCAGCGCCGCCACTATTTTGGCGACCAGCACCGAGTTCAGCTCAATCGCGGGCAGATAGCTGTCATAGCAATGCACCACATGGGTCAGCAGTATCAGCCCCGAACCTGTTGCCGGAGCTTCGACTACTGAGGACACATCTCCAGCAGGATCATCGATCGTCTGCAGATAGACAGGGAGCATCGCCAGGAGCTGTTTTCCTACCTGCTTTCGAACCGTTATGTAGAAGATCGCTTGCGCGTCCTGGAGTGGTGACCGCTCATACGCTCTCAAAAAGGCGCTCGAATAGAAGGCCGGTGCTCCTGCGGTTTCGACAAAACAATCCCATTCTTGAGAGTCGATTTCGTCGAATCGTTCGTGTGCGCGGATCTCGGTTTGCACGAGACGTTACCTCTCCGCTGGGCAATCCGCCCGGCACATCACGATGAGTCGAGTCCAAGAAACGAAAGATCGAGATGCCAGCGGTTCCGGCCGAACCAGCGGATCCCCGTCGTCAGGCCGGCTTGCTTTCCGTCATGATCGTAAAACCGGAATAGGTCAACGGCCAACTCGTAGATGCGATCTGGATAATCGGCGAGGAGATCGGTCTGCGGGAAGAGCAGCTCTTGCATATCATCGAGCGCACCCGGAGTGGGATCACCGCTCTTCTTCCAGACATCGCTGTAGTGCGCGGCGAAGCGAAGATCGACCAGTATGTGCCCGTGGTACGCCAAGGTGCCCAGGAGCAATTCCTCAGCTCCAACACGAGCCGCCAGTGCGGGACCGAAATCGGCGGCGCCGGCACGCTTGAGGTTCACCGCGTCCTCGATCCACGACATGGCGTTAAGGAAACAGGAAAGCGCACGGTAAAGCGCCAGGTTTTCCAGGTGAAGATCAGCCCGCCATCGCTCCACACGCGGAATTCCACGTAGCGGAACGCCGGTCCGCAGCCGGTTGAGTGCGCGTATTTCCTCGAGCAGAAAGACCGGAAAGCTCGTGGAGGTGTACTCCGATTGTGCCGACAGCCGGGTCAGATCCCACAGACTTTGGCCGAACCTGGGCAGCTGCCTCCAGTGCATCACCTCTAGGTCGACTTCTTGGGTCCCCAGTAATACGAGTTTTCGCTCCAGGATGCCATAGGAGAACGAGATCGTATCTCCGACATCAACGCCCGGCAGCTCTTCGTCGCCCTCGAGGAGGACCAGGAAATCGAGATCCGATGTCGCCGTTGCTCTGCCGTCGGCATGCGACCCGACGAGCAGCAATCCGGCATGGGGAGGAAGGTTGAACGCACTCTCAAGCTCCCCGGAATCGATCCCGCCCGCGTCCAGCGCGGCCTGGGCCGTAGCGGGGAGACGGTCATAAAAATTCATGGCCCCCACAAAGAAGATCGATATACCTTGGCGTTATATTATTTTAACATGCCACCCAGTTCGGCACTATCGATACTGGGCGGCATGCCGGCGCAGCGCCGGCATGGCAATCGCACCGGTGACGACCGTGGTAAGCGCAGCCATCACGAACGGTGCACGTAGTCCGAAAAAATGTACGAGTATCCCGCCGCCGAGCGCGCCAAGCGACATGGAGCCCCAGGCCACCAGCCGGTAGACGCTATTGACACGACCAAAAATATGTGTCGGGATGATCGCTTGACGTAGCGACACCGTGACCACGTCCCATACCCCCACAGTCATGCGATTTATTGCGTACATCACCGCGGTGAGTACCGGCAGCGAGCCCACTGCCATCGCCAGATAGCTGACCCCCCCAGTCACCATCGCACCGACGATTACGTGGCGGGCGCCGATCTTGGCGCGGAGGGCCGGGACAAAGATATATCCCAGGATCCCGCCGAGACCACCCGCCGCGAGCAGGACGCCGTAGTTGGCCTCGGAGAGATGAAGCACCTGAAGCGAAAACAGCACTAAAACGGCAAGAACGGCCGCTTCCATGAAACCCATGATACCCGTCATTATGGCCAAGATGCGGATCAGCTTGTGCCGCCACAACCAGCGAAGTCCTTCACCTATGTCCACAAAAATCGACGTACTGGACGTCGACGCCGGACGGCCGACGGAATCGCGACGGACGATAGTCGTGATCAGTACGGCTGCGACGACCAAAGCCGCGGCGTCCAGATAGAAGGGAATGGAAGCGGCGACCACGAACAGCATGCTCCCGAGCAGCGGCCCCACGAACTCGAACGAAAGCGTTTCAATGCCGAAGAGCCAGCTGTTGGCGCGCTCCAGCCGGCCGGCAGGCACGAGTGAGGGGACGATGGCCATCGCGGCGTTGTCGAAGAGGGTACGGCCAAGCCCCACCATGAAGGCCACCGCATAAAGTAGCGGTAGATTGGCGGACCCGGTGGCGATGAGCACACCGAGAAGACCGATGAGGAGACCGCGCACCAGATCGGCCGCCGCCATGAGGACGACCCGGTTGACCCGGTCGACCACGGCTCCGCTGAACAGACCGAACAGCAGCCAAGGCAGGCGAGCGGCGAACAGAACCCCAGCGACCAGCGTCGGATCCTTGGTCATCGTGGCGGCTAAAAGTGCGAGGGCACTGCCCTCCACCATGCCGTCGCCAAGCATGGAAAGAGACGTGGCCGGCCAGAAACGTCGCCACCCACCCTGCCGCACTACGGTCTCTTCGGTCACGCCCCACCGCTCCCCGTCAGCTACTGGCGGCGCCCTCGTGGAGCTATGCCGGGGCGTTCTCGTCTTTGAGAACTTCTCGAGGGTCGAACCGCTCCAGCGGAACCTGCTCGAGAGACAATCCCTTTCGCCGCGGCCGGAAGTACATCGATGTAGTCAATACCAGCTCTTCCCAGGAATCCAGACTCGTGCCGTAGGCGCGGAGGATATGGTTGGCAACCTCAACCTGCACCAACGGCGAATCCGGCTGAAATTCACTGGCGAGCATCGCGGCCAAAGGATGTTGCATACCATCCTTGAGCTGCTCGGCGAGCCTCCTCCCGGCTCCCATCTCGCTGAACGGCTTCTTGCCATCCGCGACGGTCCACCGCGCGATCATGTCGCGGCCCTCGGGAAGAAATTCTTTCCACAGCACCGCGGCGATCCGCGCCCGCAACCCCCCCAGCGTGTCCTCGAAGCTACGCGTTTCCTGGGGAGCGCCGCTTGCCATCAACCGACATACATCACGCAACTCGGCCCAGTCGTCATCCAGCTCCCGCGGCTCCTCATCGCTGAAGTAGACGCCATGTTCATAGGCGGAGTCGTCCGGAGAGTCGGCGCTGTGGATCAGGCTGAGCATGAGATTGATCGCGCCAAAGTCATGGCGGATCGAGCCTGGAGTGGTTTTTAGGGGATCGCTGGCACCCTTGAGGCGGCGCAATCGAATATGACTGTCCTCGGTGCTGGATCCGATATCCTTCACAACGAATGCCACGGTGGGTCCATATCGAAAGAAGAGATCCACCATCCGGAAGAGATAGACATCCCAGGCTATCCGGATCTTCTTTCCGTAGTATTCGTCCAGACTTTCCAGTGGTCGCCAAAACACCCGATACTGAATCGGAACAAACCCGTCCTCCGCCAGTCGGTCCAATATGGGGATGGCCAGATGGCGAGCTAATGCGTCAGGTGCCAGCAACATAAAGGCGGACTTGTTCCAGTCGATTTCGCGAGTCACGATGCTCGTGCCCCCTTTGCTGGAGTTGCCATGTCGTCGCGAGCCCGCCTAACCCCGGCGGCTCGCTCCCGGTTATCTAGCGATTCCCCGGTGTTCCGGTCCCCGAGGGTAACGAGGAAGGCACAGTATGGAATCGGGCCCTCCGGCACCCTTCGTTTACCATTTAGCCACCCTAACGCCATCCATAACTTCATAACAACTATGTCGTAGAATCTGGCACAGCGCGTGACCGCCGCTTTCGACCGCTCGGCTGCCAGCGCGGCTGCTTGCGCATCCACTCGCCATCTCGCCCGCCACTTGTCACAGCGGATCTTGAGTCGTTGCCTGTCCGGATGTGGACATGGCGGTGATCTCTGTGTTTGGCGATGTCGCAATGCGACACTCAAGTCACTCTGGTAACAGAAATCTGCCTGTCGTCGCCGCGGCGACATGGCCGCGGCTGATTGGCGAGCCCGGTTTTGACCGAGTGCGCGTGGTAAGGTCTAATCATTTGGATCGGTCCATGGGGGCATTCGTGCGAGTGTACAAAGACAACCTGCGCACAGCGTCTCTCTGTCGCCGCCTCAGCGCCATTGTCATCGCGGTCGCGCTGTCTTTTGCGGCTACTGCTTGCGCCGATGACGAAGGCGCAACCGTCGGTGGGGTGGCACTGGTCAAGAAGGGCCAGCTCACCACTTGTACCAACATTCCCTATCCGCCTTTTCAACTCCAGCAAAGCGGACAGGTCGTCGGTTTCGATATCGACATGATCGCCCTGGTGGCAAAGGGACTGGGCGTACCACAGAAGATCATCGATACGCCGTTCGAGACAATCAAGGGTGGAGCCGCGCTGAACAGCGGGAAATGCGATGTAGCCGCGGCCGGGATGTCGATCAAGCCGGAGCGGGCGAAGTTCATCGATTTCTCGATCCCCTACTTCAACGCCGAACAGGCGCTGATGGCCAAACGTGAGAGCGGCATCTCATCGCTCGACGATGTACAGAAACGGAAACTCAAGCTGGGTGCCCTGGCCGGCACCACGGGGGAGGATCTCGTCAAAGGGAGAGGCTTTGACCCGAGATCCTTCGACAACTCCCAAGCCGAACTGGACGCGCTGCGCACCGGGCAGATCGACGTTCTTGTCCAAGACGACCCAGTGGTGCGCTACTGGCTCAAGGACCCCGCCAACCGGGATTTCGTCCTGGTGACGAAGTTGCGGACCGATCAGCAGTACGGCTTCGCCGTCCGCAAGGATCACAACCCAATGCTGCTGCGCGTGATCAATGAGACGATCGAGCGGGCCAAGCGCGACGGGACCTACGAGCGGATCTACGAAAAGTGGATGGGGCCAATGCCCGCCGGCGTCATGCCGTCCTGACGGCAGCCCTGAATCGCCGGCGAGTAACCGAAATCCCCGCGGGATGAGGCCTGTCAGGACAGGAGCTCGCTGGCCGCCTGGAGCCGTTGGTCTGACAGTGGCACGCTGAGGCGGAGCAACGTGACCCGAGAGTCGGCGGGCAGCCGGGAGGAGAACGGCTTGGCCCCCACCCCCCGCTCAGCGAGAGTCCGTACGGCCGAACCGTCTTCGTCGCGGATCACCACCCACGGCAGATGCGGGTGACCTTCGAGAACCGGAAGGCCGAGCCCGCACAGCAGGTCGATCAGCACTCGTTTGTGTGCGGCCGTCCGTTCGCGCAGCGGCGCGAACACATCGCCGGCCGCAAGCAGCCGCATGGCCATACGGTAGGCAAGCTCGCTGACCTGCAGTGGGGGGACGAGCTCGCGCACCCGCTCGGCCACCGCCGGCGACGCGACCGCGAAACCCACCCGCAGCCCACCCCAGCAATACCCTTTGGAAAGACTGCGCAGCACCACAAGGTTGTCGAGCCGGCGCACCAGTGGCACCGCACTGGCCGCCGGGCCGAAGTAGGACGCGTACGCCTCGTCGACCGACACCACGGCCGCCACCTCGGCCGCCGCCGTGCTGATCCCCTCGATCTCCTCCGCCGAGATCAGCCGGCCGGTGAGCGCGGGCCGGTCTATATGCACCAGCGAAGGCGCGAAGGACCTGATGACCGAGGGCAGTACGTCAGGCGGCTCCGGAGTCACCCGGACCCGGCACCCCAGCGCCAGCGCCCAGGCCGGAAGATCGGGAAAGACCGCCGACGGAACAAGGACACCACCCGCCTCCGCCAATCCGGACAGCGAACACAACAACGCCGTGGTGCCGGCGCCGAACGTCAGCGAAGACGGCGCCACGGTGGTGTGGAAGTGCGCCGCCACCACCGCCGCGGCGCGTTCCCCGCCGTACGGATCGTCCAATGGGTAGTGACGCGTGGCCTCCGCGCCCAGGTCAGGTTGCTCCGTGATCAGCTCCCGCCACAGCGTCGCCGGGGACGGACGGAGCCAATCCGCCTCGTCGGGCGCCCAGCCGAGGTCGAGCACATGCGAACGGTCCAGGCCGTCGCCGCGCCCACCGCGCCCATCGCCCCCGCCCATTCCGGCCAGCCCACCCGGTGGCAGCGAAACGGGGCGAGCCACGAGTTGCACCTCACGTGCGGCGGGGTGGACGGGTTCACCGCGATCGGCGGCCACGCGGTCGAAGTCGGCGTCCACCCGTTCGACCACGAAGCCCGCCTTCGCCAATAGGGCCGTCAGTTCCGGGACGGTGTAGCGCCGGTCGCCCCGATAACGGCCGTCGACCAGGTCGAGCTCGGCGTCTCCGGCGGCCAGGAGATCAGCCAGCAGGCGGAACGGGTTGGGGTGTCCGGCGATCAGCATGCCTCCGGGGACGAGGCGGCGGCGGATGTCCCGCAGCAGCCTGAGGTGATCGGCTTCGCCGCCACGAGTCAGCGGATCAATGCAGATCACGGTGTCGACCTTGTCCAGCGGCCAACTCGGCGCCGCGAGCCGGTCGGTCACCGGCACGACGGCGACATCGAAGCCCAGCCCGGTCAGCGCGCCGACCCGATCGCTCGCGTCATCGTCGAGGTCCGCCACCCGCCGCCCAGATGCCTGTGCGAGTGCGGCCGCCAGATAGGCGAGCCTGCGGTGCACGGTCACGCCCAGTTCACCTCGGCCACCACACCGCCAGCGGTACGATCATCTCCGCCTCGGTGATCCCCCCGTGTTCGTACCGCGCCGCGGCGTCGGGGGTGGGGAAGCGGGACCCCGTGGCGATCGCGACGACCTCCCCGATGCGCTCCTCGATCCCCTCCGTTACCTCGATGAGGCCGAGATCGGCGAGCCGCGCCCGCTCGACGACGAGGGCCTCCTCACCGAGGGCGTCGGTGACCCGGTCGAGGACTTCGGCCGCGCGTCCGGATCGTGGGTAGCACCAGCGCACCCGGCCGGCCCCTCCTGGCGGCAACCGGCACAGCGCTGATGAGGTGGCCTCCGCCCACCGCTCGAGCATGCGCGCCGGACGCTCGGTGGGAGTCAGCCCGTGGTCGGACAGCGCGACCACGGCATGTCCCTGATCCGCCAGTGTCCGCGCGGCCTCGGCCACGTCGGTGAGCGTGGCCAAAACCTCCGGCGTGTACCCATGGCGATGGACCGTGTCATCGACGTCGATCCAACACCAGATCAACAGCGGCACCTCGCCCGCATGGGCGCCGACCGTTTCGCGGAGCCGGGCGAGCACGATACGCCCCTGTGCCCGGGCGGCGAACCTGATCCGCTCCCACTCCACCTCGGATTCCAGCACCCGCGCCCCCCGGCACAACGCCTCGGCCCACGCGGCACCCCATGTCGCGACCTCACCGGGAATCACCAGCGATCGTATGTTCCTGCGTGCCAGCTGTTCGAAGACGGTCGTCAGGCCGGCCGGACGTTCACCTCCCGGCCATGGTCCCCGCTCGAAGCAGTCGATCAGGCGATCACCCTGTCGATAACGCACCCCGGGGACAAGGTGCCTATCGACCGTCCAGCCGGTCACCGCGGTCAGCCAGGCGGACGAAGACGTGCTGGGGAACGTCGTGCTCAGCGCCATCATCAGATCTGGAGACCATGTTCGGCGCGCGACGTCGAATCCCACCCCGTCCACCGCGATGACAATCACCGTGGACACCCTGTCCCATAAGTGCGCCAGTAGACCTGGCAGGCGCGCGATGGTCTGCGTGCCCCCTGGACACGTCCCGGCGCCATTGATCACTCCATCACCCTAACTCAGCGGTAGACGATCAGGGAGAAGGCATCGAGCCCAGGGGCGCGCCGCCCGGCGACCGCGGCACTCGACGCCGGCGAAAATCCGCGCACACCAGGTACGGGTCGGCAGGTCCGGCCGACCGTGATTTGGCATTGGCGGAGCGGCGTCTGAAAAAGGAAAACTGGGTGCTCAAGGGCGGTGCGCGTGGATGATTCTTTTTTGCGGCCGAATCTGGTCAGCGCATCATATTGCTCGTTGCCCGAGAACGGAAATACGTTACGGCCATCATGTTCTCCCCATCGTGGAAGGAGACTTGAGGTCAATGTGGCCGGATATCGCCGGTGGCCTGATCACGGCGAACCCGCCACTATTAATTGCGCGCGTGGTGATAGCGGAATGGAACGGGCAGCCGCCGCGCCGTCTCGGCGTGAGTTGAGCCTATTCAAAGAGGGGAATGATCAATGTGAAAAGACCAGAATCCCGGTGGCGCGTGGGTTTATTGGGAATCGCGTTGGCAGCGGTTTTGTCCGGGTTGGGCGGCGTCACCTCGGCCACGCCGGCGGCCGCGACGGCCGTCTTCCAGAATGGTTTCGAAAATCCCACGGCCACCGTGGGGAGCTTCGACCTGTACTCGGCCGGCCAGCAGATGGGGGTCTGGACGGTCACCCGCGATGACGTGCATCTCATCGGCGCCGGCTTCTGGCAGAGCTCGGAGGGCGTCCAATCTCTCGATCTTGACGGCGGCCTGAACGGTGCGATCAAGACCAGCATCAACATCACACCGCTGCTCAGCTACAAGGTGAGCTACGATCTCGCCGGCAATCCGGCGAGCGGCCCAACGATCAAAACCGGCAAGGTTCTCGTCAACGGCAATGTGGCGCAGTCGTTCGCCTTCGACATCACCGGGAAGTCCCTCAGCAACATGGGGTACGTACACAAGAGCTTCCTCATCTTGCTGACGACCTCTTCGAAGCTCAATCTCGAATTCTCAAGCACCACCAACCCGGCCGGGTTTGGTCCGGTGCTCGACAACGTCCGGGTGGAAAGCTGCCTCTTGGTCTTGTGCCATGGACAACCGGCAGTCCGGTTGTAAGGGATCGTAGTTCGCGAAGGGTGCCGCGGCGGGGCGAGGGCATGTCCGTCCCGCCGCGGCGGCGTACCAGGAGGAAAGGAGCAATTCGGAGCGTTCGACGAAATGCCCGGTGGACCGGAACCAGGTGCGACGATGTGGCGGGAAACGCACCCCACCGGGCATGGACCCCTCCTCAACCCTCTCTTATAGACCAACGGACTGGCGGAGTTGGGGGGCGTGCCTGCGGGCGACCGGAACGGTCTCGTGGCTGCGCGCGTCGGTGATGAGGAGAAGCGTTCCTTTGAAGCCTTGCTCTATTTCTCTGACCCGGCCGAGGTTGACCAGAAAACGGCGGTGGACGCGCAGGAATCCCCGGTCTTCGAGTTGCTGTTCAAGGCGGTCGAGGCCGCGGGTCGCGGCCAGGAGCCGTCCTTGGTCGGTCATCAGCCAGACCTTGTTGTGGTCGGCCTCGGCATAGCGGATCTCGCGGGGGTCGAGGAGCACCCATCGGTCCTCCCGCAAGGCGATCACCCGGCTCGGCAACGGGCGGGAGGGCACGGCGCTGAACAGCGCATCGCTCGACGGCGCCCCGAAGATGTCCGGCGCCCCGAAGGCGACCAGCACGCCGATCGCCCGGGTGCCGGAAAAGATCGGGCGGACCGCGAGCGAGACCTGGGTGCCCAGAAAGGGCACGTAGATCTGCGTCGACCCGCTCCAGTGCGGGTCTTGGCGGGCGCGTTCGATCGCGCGCCTGGTCAGCTGCGGCAGGGTGGGCAGCTGTGGCGTCCAGCGGTGCGGCGGGGCGTAGGCGGGGGTGTCGGCCGGGGTGCCCATCAGCGCGGCCGCCTCGCTGTTGGCGAGCACGACGTTCCCGGCGGCGTCGATCGCGGCGAGCGGCGTCCCGGGCGCCACGCGCGCGTCGGCGAGGGCGGCGGCCAGGAGCGTGCCGCTTTGATGCGCTCGCTGGCGCAGCTTGGCCTCGGTGGTCGCGGCGACCTTGCGCAACCACGGCAGTACGGCGTCGGACAGCGGCGTCTTCCAGCACGAGATGTTCAAGACGGCGAGCGGCTCTTGGGTGACGACGTCGCGGACGGCGACGCCGGCGCACGCCCACGCCTGAAAGCCGCGGCACCAGTGCTCGGGGCCCCTGATCATGACGGGCCGGTGGCTTTCCAGCGCGGTGCCCATGCCGTTCGTGCCGCTCGCCCATTCCGACCAGGTGAACCATGGGGCGAGGTTGCGGTCGGCGGCGAGGTGCAAGATCCGCCGGCTGCCCCACGACGCGAGGATGCGTCCGTCGGAGTCGGCCACGGTGACCAGGCCGTCGAGTCCGTCGACCTCCACAGCGGCGGTGGTGGCCAAGCCGCCGAGCTCGGCGAACACCACGTCGTGGTCGATGGAGTGCGCGCTCACCTCGACCGCGGCGGGCGCTCGGTCCAGGCCCGGGTCGACCTCGTACTCTTCACGGCACCGGTACCACGACATGAGGATCTCGGGCCGTACGCCGCGGACGGTGTCGGCACCGGCGGCGAAGCTCTCCCACGCGGCGGTGGTCCGCCTGATGCTGTCGTCGGCGAGACCGACCGCCCCGCTCGTCGCGCGTGCGGCGCCGTTCGTTCCATCTCTCGCGCCGTTCATCACATCCCCCTTTGCTGATGGGGAAGAGCGATCCAGGATCGTGATCGCCGGACGCACCGACGACGTAACGCAGAGGCCGTCGCGCCTTGACTCAGCTCCACAGGCTAACTGTCAGATGACAGCGCACCAAGGGTCAATTGCGGCATAAGGCCAGAAATGGGGCGAGGCGTACATGCGAGCAGTGGTGTACCTAAAGCCCTTCGAAGTTGGGGTAGAGGAGGTCCCCGACCCTCGCATCGAGCAGCCGAACGACGTGATCGTCCGGATCACGTCGGCCTGCATATGCGGGTCCGACCTGCATATGTACGAGGGACGAACCGCCGCGGAGCCGGGCATCGTGTTCGGTCACGAGAACCTCGGCGTCATCGAGGAGGTCGGCAGCGGCGTCACCCGCCTGGAGCAGGGCGACCGCGTCGTGATGCCGTTCAACGTGGCCTGCGGTTTCTGTAAGAATTGCCTCGCGGGTAACACGGGCTTTTGCCTCACAGTCAACCCGTCCGGATTCGCCGGCGGCGCCTACGGATATGTGGCGATGGGGCCATATCCCGGGGGGCAGGCGGAGTACCTGCGGGTGCCCTACGCCGACTTCAACTGCCTGCCGCTGCCGCCCGGCACCGATCACGAGGCCGACTACGCGCTGCTCGCCGACATCTTCCCCACCGGTTACCACGGCTGCGAGCTCGCGGGCGTCTCGCCGGGGGAGACGGTGGCGGTGTACGGGGCCGGGCCGGTGGGCCTGATGGCCGCCTACTCCGCCCTGCTGCGCGGCGCGGCGCGGGTCTTCGTCGTCGACCGAGTCCCCGAGCGGCTGGCCAAGGCGGCCGAAATCGGTGCGATCCCGGTCGATTTCTCCCAGGGCGACCCCGTGGCGCAGATCAAGGAGCAGACCGGCGGCGAAGGCACCGACAAGGGCATCGACGCCGTCGGGTACCAGGCGACGACCCGAGACGGCGACCGCGAAGAGCCGGCGACAGTGCTGAACCAACTCGTCCAGACCGTCCGCCCGACGGGCGCGCTCGGGGTCCCGGGCCTGTACGTGCCCTCCGACCCTGGCGGAGTCGACGAGCACGCCAGGCAGGGGATGTTGCTGGTCGCGATCGGCACGCTTTTCGAAAAGGGCCTGCGCGTGGGCACCGGGCAGGCGAACGTCAAACGCTACAACCGGCAGCTCCGCGACATGATCACCGAGGGCCGGGCCAAACCCGGCTTCATCGTCTCGCACGAGTTGCCACTGGAGGAGGCGCCTCTCGCTTATCAGAAATTCGATCGGCGCGTGGAGGGCTACACCAAGGTCATTCTCAAGCCCGACACGATCTTATGAACGCCGCTGAAGACAATGACCGGCCGATGACCGACTACGACCAACCAACGACCATCTGATGAGCAACGGCGCTCAGCGATCAGACCATCAAGGGAAGCCATTTCGGAGCGCGGCGGCGACCGTCCCGTCCAGCAGTATTGGACCGGCAATCAAAGGCGAGCGCTCCGGCGGAAAAGCGGTATGAATCAATAGGAGGTGACGCAATGGCGACCCCAACGGACGAGCGATCAGCATTGGTGCGCGAGATCGGGTTGGACAAGCAAAATGGGGCGGCGCTGGGCCGTATTTTGGCCAACGGAAACATCGGGAAGGCCGAGGAGGGGCCCGACGGCCGCATGCGTGCGACGATCCGGATCAATCCCGACGAGTTGGTCTTCGACCCTTCGGTTCTCGTCCTTCCGCACGGGGGCGACCTCGACCTCGAGCTCATCAACGATGACCTCAATACGCATTGCGCGCTGTTGCCGAGCAATGGTGACAGCCAATTCATCTGGCTGGTGAACCATTCTCGGGGAACGGCGAGTCTCAACCTCGACGGCCCGGGCTACTACTGGTACGGATCGCCCACCGGAAACGACGAGGGCCGGGGCCTGACCGGCGC
>CALAED010000050.1 GCA_937891035.1 uncultured Thermomonosporaceae bacterium
CTGCCCCCCGCCCTCACACGGCTGGGTGGAGCTGACCGGCCCGGCCGGAGGAGCCGAGCCGGACGCCGGCCCGACGGCCCGGGGGCGGCGGGCGGCTCGGGACCGGGGACGGTTCACCCGCAACTTCGTCGTCCAGGCCAGCGCCGCCGATTGGGCGCTCGCCCTGCTGGCCGTGACCCGCCGGCGCCTCGCCGAGTTCGCCCAGCCCGGACCGGGGCGGGCCGGATCGAGCCAGGCCGGGCCGCACCTGGTGTTCTTCCAGCACGACGAGCTGATCGTGCACACCCCGGAGGAGCACGCGGACGCCGTGGCCGCGGTCATCCGATCCGCGGCCGCCGAGGCTGGGCGGCTCGTCTTCGGCCCCACCCCCGTGGTCTTTCCGCTCGAGATCGCGATCGTCGAGTGCTACGCCGACGCCAAGTGACCGCGGGCCGTCCCGCCTGAGGAGCGGGTGAGCTGGGAAAACTCCCGCATGACCGCGGCGCGAACGGTCACGCGGGAGTTTCCGTGCGCCGTTGAGCGCACGTCGATAGCCCGGGGCGAGCCGATGAGGTAATACGACATGGTGGCCGGAATCGGACACCGCAGCAACGTCATGTCCCAGAAATGTGTCGTCCCGGGGAGGTCGCGGAGTATGAGCGGATCGCGCGGGGTGGCGGCGGCACGGTGGGCAGGATGAAAAGGGGGCATAACGAAACACACCCCCGCTCGTAGGTCTGACTACGGAAGGGGAGATCGCCATGGAGCGCGACATCATCAAGCTGCACCGGCGTGCGGTAGGCGAGTTCGAAGACCGGGTCGATTCGATCCCCGGCGACGCCTGGTCGCGGCCGACGCCCTGCCTGGACTGGGACGTGCGCGCCTTGGTCAACCACGTCGTCGGCGAGGACCGCTGGACCGTTCCGCTGCTGGCGGGCAAGACCATCGCCGAGGTCGGCGACGCGCTCGACGGCGATCTGCTCGGCGCGGAACCACAGCGTGCGGCGCACGAGGCCATGGACGCGGCCATCGTCGCCTTCACCGCGCCCGGCGTGCTTGACCGCACCGTCCATCTGTCCTTCGGCGACGCGCCCGCCGAGGAGTACGCCTGGCAGCTGTTCGCCGATCACCTCATCCACGCTTGGGACCTGGCCGTCGCGACGGACGGCGACGACCGGCTCGATCCCGAACTGGTCGACGCGTGCGCGCAATGGTTCGGGCCGATGGAGGAGATGTACCGCAAAGCCGGGGCCATTGGGACCCGCCCCCGCCTGCCCATGGACGCCGACGCGCAAACCAGGCTGCTCGCGGCGTTCGGCCGGGAGGCCCAGTGGGCCAACCACGGGTGACCGGTGGAACAAACCAGGTGAACAAACCAAGGGAGGTCCCGCCCCGACGCAGCGGAAGGGGCACCGAGGCGGGCCTCTCGCCTTCGGCCTACCTGGCATCAGGCGGACGCAAACGCCACGTTTGAGTAAGGACGTACCGGCGGCTCGGTGCTCCGAAACCCATCAGCAGGTCATGTGCCGTTCAAGGGTCGAAGACAAGATCGCGGGGCTATGGGGCGAGGACGCGCAGCGCCCCCGGGAGCGCGCGCACGGTCACCGGCAGCGTGCCGATCAGCTCGCCGTCCGCGCCGTAGGGCAGCGGCCGGTCGGCTTCGATGCGCACATCGCCGCCGCGCAGCACCTCGACCACGTCGCGGCGCACGTGCGCGCCGCTCTCCAGCTCTTTCATCATCGCGAAGAACAGCGGCTTGGGCGCGTGGCCGATGATGACGACGTCGAGCAGCCCGTCGTCGACCTTGGCGTCAGGAGCGACGTGCCGGCCGAATCCGTAGAACCCTGAGTTCGCCGCGACCACGGTGTAGCCGCGCCGCTCCAGCCGCCGTCCGTCGATCGTCACGCGGTAGGCCACCGCCCGCCACGTGAGCACCGCGCGCAGCGCGCCGATGTAATACGCGGCGGACCCGCGCAGTAGCCGGGACCGGTTGGCGTTGCGGTTGGCGACGGCGTCGACGCCGGCGTAGACGCTGCCCAGCACGACGGTCTTCGTGGCGTCCGAGCCGGTCACCTCGATCACGTCGACGGAGCGCGGCGCGCCGGCCAGCAACAGCTCCGCAAGCTCCCGCCGAGCACTGGGAATGCCCAGTTGCCTGGCGAAATCGTTGCCCCGGCCCGCGGGGACGATACCGAACACGCCGTCGGTGCCGGCCACGGCGCCGCCCACGCACCCGGCCATGCCGTCGCCGCCCACGCCGAGCACGACGTCACCGCGGCCGATGGCGTCCTTGGCCAGCGCGGCGGCATGGTCGAGGCCCCGGCTGTATTCCACGGCGACCCGCGCCCCCGCCTCGCGGAGCAGCCTGGCCACGGGGAGCAGCGCCGCCGGACCGGCCCTGTGCGATGCGGTGTCGCCGGCCGCGGGGTTGACGATGGCGGTGAATGCGCGGGTGTGCATGCGGCACTCCCTCAGTCCGGGGGGATCAGTACGCCGGGATTGAGGATCCCGGCCGGGTCGAGCCGGTCCTTGACGGCCCGCAGCACTTCCACGCCGAGCGGGCCGATCTCCCTGGCGTACCAGTCGCGGTGGTCGGTGCCGACCCCGTGGTGGTGGCTGATGGTGCCGCCGGCCGCGGCGATGGCCTCGTTCGCCGCGTCCTTGGCCCGGGCCCAGCCGGCCGTGCCCGGATCGGCCGCGACGACGGTGAAGTACAGCGCGGCTCCGGCGGCATAGACGTGCGAGATGTGACACATGATCAACGGCGGCGTACCGGCGTCGGTCAGCGTCGCGGTCAGCGCCTCCCGGACCGCCTCGTACAGACGCGGCAGACCGGACCAGAACGACGCGGTCTCCAGCGTCTCGGCAAAGGCGCCGGCGTCGAGCAGGGCGTCGCGCAGGTAGGGGGCCGCGTAGCGCCCTTCGGCCCATTGCTCCCCCGGCTCGGGGCCAAGATGGGTGCCGCCGGCGGCACGGAGCACGGCGCGCGCCTTGGCCCGCCGGTCGGCCAGGTCGGCCGCCGTGCCCTCGTAGCCGGCGACGACCAGGCAGCCGGCGGCTTGGAGATCGAGCCGGGTGAGCCGCGTGGGCCTGGCCAGGCCCACCATCGTCTCGGTCTCGTCGGACAGCCTGAGCACGGTCGGCAGCGGGCCGTCCTGCGCGAGCACGCGCAGCGCCGCCGCGCCTGCCGCGAACGACGGGAACCGCCACCCCTCGTACGCGGTGGTCACCGGCGCCGAGCGGATCCGGACGGTGACGGCGGTGATGACACCGAACGCGCCCTCGGAGCCGAGCACGAGCTGACGCAGGTCGGGCCCGGCCGCCGACTTGGGCGCACGACCAAGCTCCAGCGTGCCGCGCGGCGTGGCGACGGTGAGGCCGACGACCATGTCGTCAAAGCGGCCGTAGCCGGCGGAGGCCTGGCCGCTGGACCGAGCCGCGGCGAATCCGCCGATCGTGGCCCATTCATACGACTGCGGGAAGTGGCCGAGCGTGTGGCCGCGCTCGCGCAGCAGCGCCTCGGCCCGGGGCGCGCGCAGCCCCGGCTCCAGCGTCGCGGTACGGGACACGGCATCGAAGGCGGTCATACGGTCGAGCCGGCGCAGGTCGAGCGCGACGACCGGCCACCGCCCACCGTCGCCGCCGTCGCCGCCCTCGCCGCCCTCGCCGCCGCCGGCGGCACGGGTGCCGGCCGGGGTGAGACCGCCGACCACGGAGGTGCCGCCGCCGTACGGCACGACGACGACGCGGTGCTCGGTGCAGACCCGCAGCACCCCGAGCACGTCGTCGTGCGTGCCGGGCAGCACCACGGCGTCGGGCGCCGCGGCGACGTCGCCGCGCCGGATGCGCAGCAGATCGGGCGTCGACTTCCCCCGTGTGTGGCGGACCCGGCTCTCGTCGTCGTCCCGGATGGAGCCGTCGCCCACGACGGCGGCCAGCGCGGCGCGAGTCGCGGGGGGCAGCCGGGAGGCCGGCACGCCGACCTCGGCCAGTGGCAGCGGCGGCGCATCGGCCGGCCGGACCCCCAGCAAGTCGTGCAGCAGCTCGCGAACAGCGTCCGGCAGCGGGCGGGCCCGCGCCGGATCGCCCCAGCCGCGCCACAGCATTTCGGGCGGCGATAGGTCTTGTGGTCGGGACATCACGCTTTACACTGTGACATATGCCGTCGATTCGTCACAAGGAGCAACGGGACACACGGGGCGGCGGCGGCACTCGCGTCCGTGCCGGGGCCCGGGGGCGCACCGACGACGACGTCGTGCTTGACGCTGTCCGCGACTGCGTGTTGGCGGTGGGCGTGCGGCGCACCACGCTGACCGACATCGCCCGCCGCGCCGGCGTGTCCCGGATGACGCTGTACCGCAGGTGGCCGGACGTGCGGACACTCGTCGCCGACCTCATGACGCGCGAGTTCGTCGCACTCGTCCAAGGCGTCGTCACGACCCAGCGCGATCGGCCCGTCGGTCCCGCCGTGGTAGATAGCCTGGTGCGCTGCGCGCGGGCCTTCCGGGTCCATCCGCTGTTCCGCAAGATCATCGACGTCGACCCGGAGCTGCTCCTGCCGTACATCCTCGAGCGCCGAGGTGCCAGCCAGGACGCGATGCTCCGGCTGATGGAGCGGGAGCTGGCGGCCGGGCAGGCCGACGGCTCGATCCGGCCGGGGAACGCCACCCGGCAGACGCGGGCCGTGCTGCTGGTCGTCCAGTCCTTTGTCATGTCGGCGCACACGATGACCGACGACGGCGACCCGGCGCTGGCGGCCGCCGCCTTCGACGACGAGCTGCGCCGGCTCCTGGAGGGCTACCTGCTGCCATGAGCGCACAGACCCCACGGAGCCCACAGAGCCCATGACTCCACAGACCCCGCCCACGGCGCCGGCCACGTCGTCTCTCAATGCGGCCCGCCGCGCCCGCGAGCTGGCCGAGCTCGCGGCCGGCACCACGGTCGACCTGCTCGTCGTCGGCCTCGGCGCGACCGGGGCCGGCGTCGCGCTGGACGCGGCGGCCCGTGGGCTGTCCGTCGCCGCCATCGACGCCCACGATCTGGCGTTCGGCACCTCCCGCTGGAGCTCAAAGCTGATCCATGGCGGCCTGCGCTACCTCGCCGCCGGCCAGGTCGGCATCGCCTACCAGAGCGCGGCGGAGCGCGGCGTGCTCATGACCCGCACGGCGCCGCATCTCGTGCGCGCGCTGCCGTTCGTGCTCCCCGAGACTCCCCTGGTCACGCCAGGCCAAGCGGCGCTGACCCTGGCCGGCCTGCGCGCGGGCGACCTGCTGCGGCGGTCCGCCGGCACCCCCCGGACGGTGCTGCCCGGCCCCCGTCGCATCTCCGCGATGGAGACGCTGCGCCTGGCCCCCGCCCTGCACCCGTACGGACTGCGCGGTGGACTGCTCTCCTGGGACGGGCAGGTCACCGACGACGCCCGGCTGGTCATCGCGCTGGCGCGCACGGCGGCGGCGCACGGGGCGCGCGTGCTGACCCGCTGCCGCGCGATCGCCCTATCTGGGGCCGGCGCCGAGGTCAAGGACGAGCTCACCGGCGCCGTGCACACCATCCGGGCGCGCGCCGTGATCAACGCGGCTGGGGTGTGGGCCGGCGGCCTGGTCGACGACGTGCCGCTGCGCCCGTCCCGCGGCACCCACCTGGTGTTGCGCGCCGAGACGCTCGGCGGCCGCACGTGCGGGCTGCATCTGCCGGTTCCCGGCGAGCGCGGCCGCTTCGTGCTCGTGTTGCCGCAGGATGACGGCAGGGTGTACGTCGGCCTCACCGATGAGCCGGTTGACGGGCCGGTCCCCGACGTGCCGGCGCCGACCGAGGCCGAGATCGGCTTCCTGCTCGACGTCCTCGACTACGCACTTGACGTGCCGGTGCACCGCGACGACGTGATCGGGGCGTTCGCCGGGCTGCGCCCGCTGCGCGATGACGGGCGCGGCGAGACGGCCGACATCTCACGGCGGCACGAGGTCATCGTCGCCCGCTCCGGCGTGGTGACGATCGTCGGTGGCAAGCTGACGACCTACCGGCGGATGGCGCAGGACGCCGTCGACGCCGCCGTCGCGGTTGTCAACGGCGGCAGGCACGTCCCGCCAGGCGTGACCCCGCGGCTGCCGCTCGTCGGGGCGGCGCCGCCCGCGGCGCTCGCGGCGCTCGAAGTGGGCCCCGAGCTGCGCTCCGCCGCGATCAGCCCCGAGACGGCGCGGCGGCTGGTCCGGCGGTACGGCACGGAGGCACCTGCCGTCGTGGCCGCCGCCGCGGCGGATCCGGCGCTGCTCGAACCGGTCGCCGATGGGTTGTCGGTCATCGGGGCCGAGTTGATGTGGGGCGTACGGAACGAGGGCGCGCTCGACGCCGCCGACCTGCTCGATCGGCGTACCCGCATCGGTCTCGTTCCGGCCGACAAGGAGCGGGCGCTGCCGGCCGCCCGCGCCGCCCTCAGCGAAGCACCGGCCGCGACGGGCGGGTGACCCCAGACGGGTCTGGCAGCGAACATCAACTTAGGTTAGACTTACCTAAGGTATTTGGTTCGCGTCGAGCTTCGAGGGGCGAGGATTGGGGCCGCATCCATTCCGCGCGGCGCTACGGCATTGCGCGCACTGCCCCGGAAGTCACACCGGGGAGCTTCCCTGCCAGGCCAGCGCGACCACCAAGGCGCGTGCCTGGCTTCTCATCGAGCACCCGGGCCCGTGGGCCGACAAAGTCGAACGCACACGGTTCTCCGCGCCGGTCGCGGCCGTGGTGGCCGAGGCCGCCCGGCGCGGCGTGCGCACGCAGCTGATTCGGCGTCCCGGGCGGCGGCGCAAGCTGCCACGGTTCCAGATGTACGCGGGCTGGTCGGGTCCGGGCGCTCCGGCCTGGTTGGAGGGCAGGCGACTGGTCGACCCGGCCAAGCTGGCCGGCCTCGACCTCGCCGCGGTGGCCGCGGGGCGGCCCCCCGGGTTCGGCGAGCCGACCGGCCCGCTGCTGCTGGTGTGCGCACATGGCCGGCACAACGCCTGCTGCGCGCGGGCCGGCGGTCCGCTCGCCCGCGCCCTGCACGCACGGTACGGCCCCGAGGTATGGGAAACCACACATGTCGGCGGTGACCGCTACGCGGCCAACCTGGTGTGCCTCCCCCACGGCCTGTACTACGGCGATCTGGACATCCCCGCGGGGCTGCGGGTGGCCGCCGCCTACCGCGAGGGCAGGGTCGTCCTCGGCCACCTGCGCGGCCGGGGCGGCTTGCCCGAGCCGGCGCAGGCCGCGGAACACCAGATCCGGGTCCATACGGGCGCGCTCGATGTGGACGCGGTCGGCGTCGAGTCGATTGCCGGCGAGGATCCCGTGCACGAAGTCGTGGTGCGCGCCCGGCAGCAGCGCTTTCGGGTGATCGTGCGGCCCGGGACCACCCATGGCCCCTGTGGTCCCGGGTGTGACGAAAATCGACGTACATATCTTTGTGACCCGCCTACCCTTCTCAACAAGGCGGCCCTCGTGTAGCCTCTCCAAGGCCCCGGAATCTGGGGGCTCTCCGCCCGTGCGGTCTCCGGTTCGATGGCAAGACGCATACCGGGGAACAGAGCGGAAACATCAGGCGTTGGAGCTTTGGGTGACTGCCATGCAGTTCCAACGTGCATGTCCGAAATTACTCAGAACCAACTGAGGTGGGTGTTCTATGGCTCAGGTCCGTCGGCAGGCAAGCCTCCCGCGGCCCAGCTGGGGCTGGCAGGACGCTGCCGCGTGCCGAGGGGAAGATCTTGTCCTCTTTTTCGGCCCCGACGGCGAGCGTCAGCCCGAGCGTGAAATTCGTGAGCGCAAGGCCAAGCAGATCTGTATGGGTTGCCCCGTACGCGCCGAGTGCCTCGACTATGCGGTGTCCCGGCCGGAGAAGTACGGCACATGGGGCGGCCTCAACGAGGACGAACGAGCGTCGGAGCGTCGCCGTCGCATGCGCCGCGCGAACGCCGCTTAGGGCCGACTCGCCGGCATACTTCGATTGACGCCACGGTCCCGCTTCGGCGGGACCGTTTCCGCGTCCTTTCGCAACTTTACCGCGATTTCCGTGCCTTATTTGACGCCGGCCCGTTCCAGCAAGCGCAGGACGTCGTCGTCGGTCAATTGGTCGAAGTGCGAATACCACTGCCCGACCGCACGGAACCGGTGCGGTTCGGCCAGCACCACGACGTCGTCGGCCTCTTCGCGCATGGCGGCCACGGTTTCGGCCGCGCCCACCGGCACGGCGAGGATCAGCCGGGCCGGTCCCCCCGACCGGACGGCGCGCAGGGCGGCGCGGGCGGTGCCGCCGGTGGCCAGCCCGTCGTCCACGACGATGACGGGGCGGCCGGCGAGATCGGGCAGCGGGCGCCGGTCGCGATAGACGGCGATCCTGCGGTCCATCTCGGCGCGTTCGCTGCCGACGGTCTGGATGAGGTCCGCCGGGCTGAGGCCAAGCCGCTCGAGCAGCGGGAGGTCAAGCACGGGCTCGCCGCCTTCGGCGATGGCCCCGACACCGAGCTCCGGCTGGAGCGGATAGCCGATCTTGCGCGTGACCAGCACGTCGAAGGCCGCCGCCGCGTCCGGTGTGGACAGCCGGCCGGCCACTTCGAACCCGACGGGCACCCCACCGCGCGGCAGGGCGAGGACGACGGGGCCACGCAGGCCGAGCGCCGCCAGCCGGTCGGCGAGCAGCCGCCCGGCCTCGGCCCGGTCGGCGAAGGGCAGGTGCACGTTCTCCCCCTACCCACGCCGGGCGCCGGGTAGCACCCGTGCGCTATCCGGTCGACGGCTGGGCGGCGGCCCTGATCGCCCGCGCCCGCGCGGTGTCGGCGCTCGGCCACAGCTTGTCGATCTCCGCGTTCAGCGCCGCGCCGATCAATACGGCGAGCGCCGCCACGTACAGCCAGGCCAGCAGCGCGATCGACGCGGCCAGCGATCCGTACACCGACACGCCGGCCATCGAGCCGGCCAGGTAAAACCGCAGCACGAAGCTGCCCAGGATCCAGATGACGAGGGCGATGACCGCGCCCGGGACCTCCCGCCACCAAGAGGTCCTGACCGGCACGCTCAGGTGGTAGAGCAGCGCCAGGAACAAGATTGACAAGATGACGACGACCGGCCAGTAGAACAGCTGCACGAAGCCCGCCGCGCCCGGCAGTGCCCGGCGCACCAGGGTCGGCCCCGCCATCAGCAGCGGGATCACGACGATCATCATCAGCAGGCCGATCAAGTAGAGGATGAAGGCCCGTAGTCGGGTGCGCACGATGCCCCTGATGCCGGACAGGCCGTAGGCGATGGTGATGGTGTCGACGTAGACGTTCAGCGCCCGGGAGCCGGCCCACAGTGAGATGAGGAAGCTGATCGAGACGATGTCGCCGCGGCCGCCTCTGATCACGTCGTCGACGAGGGGAACGACGACCGAGTCGACGGCGGGCCCGGTGAGCACGGTGCCGGACTTGTCGATCACCCACGACCTGATCTCGATGATGGTGCCTTCGCCCAGCGCCCCGCGAAAATGCCCCATCGTGCCGACGAGGCCGATGACCAGCGGCGGCAGCGACAGCAGCGCGAAGAACGCGGCTTCGGCGGCGAGTCCGGTGACTCGGTAGCGAAAGGCCGCGACCGCGGTGCTGCGCACGAGTCGCCAAGCCACCTTCCGAGGCGGGGCGGCTGCGGTCGGTGACTCGGAAAGGCGCGGAGCATCAAAGACGGTCGTCACGAAGTCCTAAGGTAGAGCGTGGCCGGTCCGGAACAGTGCCGCATCACCCAATCCAACGATCGTATGCGGTGGGTCGAGCGGACGCCCGAAAAGCCCGCCCGCCCCCCTGATCCAGTGTGCGACCATCCGTGCCGTCAAGGGATTTCGGGCCCGTTCGATCCCGGTTGCAGATGGTGAGGATCGGGTACCAGCCGGAGTCTCTTCGACACTATGACGATGCTCACACGTTGCCCGTCCCCTCGCTTATACCCCTTCGCCGGCGCGGGCGAACTGACCTGGTGAGCGTCCGGCGCCGGGCGGTCCGGCGAAGGCCTGGGCGATCGGCATCCACTCGGCGGCCACCGGTCCGGTCACGTCGAGGGCGACATCGGCCAGGTGGCGCCGCTGGGTGACGACGAGACAGAAGTCGAGCGCGGCGCCGCGCACCACGTCGGCGGCCGACTCGGGACCGAGGGCGAGAACGGCGCCGCTTGGCAGGGTCACTTCGACGCGGACGGGCGCGGCCGGCACCTGCCGACCGTGGGCGGCGAAGCTGTAGGGCAGCGCGCGGACGCCGATGTGCGCCACGTGCCGAAGGCGGTCCGTCGGCGGCCGGGACACGCCGAGCGCGTCGGCCACGTCCTGGCCGTGCGCCCACGTCTCCATGAGCCTGGCCGTGGCGAACGAGGCCGCGCTCATGTCCGGGCCATACCAGGCGATCCGGGCCTTGGCGTCCAGCCCGGCGAGGACGTCGAGCAGCCGCGCCCGCGCGGCGCGGAACCACTCGCGCAGCTCCCGAACGGACAGCGCACGATAGCGCGCCGCGATGTCGTCGACGCCCCGCGCCTCGGCCGTCGCCCCGGCCGTCGCGGCCCGGAAGTCGTCCGGCGCGGTCGCCGCCTGTACGGCGGCGTCGTCGAACCAGGCGAGGTGACTCACCTGGTCGCGAACGGCCCAGCCGGGAGCCGGGGTCGCGGTTTCCCACGCGGCGGCGGGCAGCGGCGCCAGCATCCGTTCGAGGTCGAGGGTCTCCGCACGCAGGTCCTCGACGATTTCGACCATCGACACGGCCATGGCCGCACCCTACCGAATATCGTTCTGTTTTGCCGTTCCCCATGCGGCGACAATGGGAGAATGATCTGTCAGGCGTGCCGCGATCGCCACCATGACGACTGCCGTGGCGGCTCGTGGTGCGACTGCCAGCACCAGCGGCCGCAAGAGACCCACGACGAGCCGCCGATCAACTGGGTTCGGCAGGGGTGACAGGGGGTTCCCGCCTATTCCCGGCCGGGACGTGGCCCCTCTCACCTGTCCAGATGGCGGACCCGGCTGGACAAGGCCCGAGACGGCATGTAAGAGTCAAGGCATGTCTGCCGCGGATCCGATGCTGGTCATGCGCCGGCACGTTGACTTCCTCCGCGTCCGCAGCGCACTGTGTCTCTGACGCCCCACCACGCTCCGTAAGCGACCCGTTTTTCGCCGGTCCCGGGAGCGTCGTGCGCACGGCGTCTGTCCTCATCTCGGCCGGATCGGCCTGGACCTAGTCGCCGGTGCCGCCACGCGTCCCACCCATCCGCAACCCGCACAGTTCCACAAAAGGACGCGCGCCACATGCCATCCAGCACGACGAAGTCGACCGCCAAACCACCCGCGAAGCGGCCGAAACGCGGTGAGGGTCAGTGGGCTCTCGGCTACCGCGAGCCGCTCAACAAGAACGAGGAGAACAAGAAAAACGACGACGGGCTCAATGTCCGGCGGCGCATCATCGACATCTACGCCCACCACGGTTTCGACTCGATCGACCCGGCCGACCTGCGCGGACGCTTCCGCTGGTACGGCCTCTACACCCAGCGCCGGCCCGGCATCGACGGCGGCAAGACCGCCGTCCTCGAGCCCGAGGACCTCGACGACCGCTACTTCATGCTGCGCATCCGCGTCGACGGCGGTCAGCTCGACCTCGCCCAGCTGCGCACCATCGCCGACATCTCCCAGACCTACGCCCGCGGCACCGCGGACCTCACCGACCGGCAGAACATCCAGCTGCACTGGGTGGAGATCGAGTCGGTGCCGGCGATCTGGGCGGCGCTCGAGGCGGTCGGCCTGTCGACCACCGAGGCCTGCGGCGACACCCCGCGGGTGATCCTCGGTTGTCCGCTGGCCGGGATCGACGCCGATGAGGTGATCGACGCCACCCCGCAGATCCGCGACATCGCCGGCCGCTACGTCGGCAGTCACGAGTTCTCCAACCTGCCGCGCAAGTACAAGTCGGCGCTGTCGGGCTGCCCCGTCCAGTGCACCATCCACGAGATCAACGACGTCGCCTTCGTCGGCGTCGTCAACGACGACGGGGAGCCCGGTTTCGACGTCTGGGTGGGCGGTGGCCTGTCCACCAACCCGATGTTCGCCAAGCGGCTCGGCGCCTTCGTCCGGCCCGACCAGGTGCACGAGGTATGGGCGGGCATCACCGGCATCTTCCGCGACTACGGCTACCGGCGGCTGCGGCATCGCGCCCGCATCAAGTTCCTGATGAACGACTGGGGACCCGAGCGGTTCCGCGAGGTCCTCGAAAAGGAGTACCTCGGGTACGCCTTGCCCGACGGCCCGGCGCCCGCGCCGCCGCCCGGCGACCGCCGCGACCACGTCGGCATCCGCCCGCAGCGCGACGGCGACTACTACGTCGGGTTCGCCCCGAAGGTCGGCCGGGTGAGCGGTGCGCTGCTGCGCGTCATCGCCGACCTCGCCGAAGAGTACGGCTCGGGACGGGTGCGGACCACGACCGAGCAGAAGATGGTCATCCTCGACGTGCCGCAAAGCCGTACGGAGGAGCTCGCCGACGCCCTGGAGCGGCACGGCCTGCGGGTCCGGCCGTCGACGTTCCAGCGGCAGACCATGGCCTGCACCGGCATCGAGTACTGCAAGCTGGCGATCGTCGAGACCAAGCAACGCGCCATCGACCTGATCGAGGAACTGGAGCGGCGGCTGCCCGACTTCGACCAGCCGCTCACGATCAACGTCAACGGCTGCCCCAACTCCTGTGCCCGCATCCAGACCGCCGACATCGGCCTCAAGGGCCAGTTGGTCACCGACGCCGACGGCAACCAGGTCGAGGGCTTCCAGATCCACCTGGGCGGGTCGCTCGGCGGCGCGGGGGGCGCGGGCGGGTTCGGCAAAAAGGTGCGCGGGCTCAAGACGACCGCGGCGGCACTGCCCGACTACGTCGAGCGAGTGGTCCGGCGCTACGACGCGCAGCGTGCCCCGGGCGAGACCTTCGCCCAATGGGTCGGCCGGGCCGCCGAAGCGGACCTGCAGTAGGACGGGGGGTCGTCGATCATGAGTGAGCGTGCCGTTCCCTTCTACTGCCCCTACTGCGGCGATGAGGACCTCGAACCGTACGAGAACGACGGCGGCTGGCACTGCCGGGCCTGCGCCCGCGCGTTCCGGCTGAGATTCGTGGGAATAGGAGTCGCCCGATGACCGCCGCGACGACGGCTACGACGGATCGGCCCGCGCTCGACCTGGCGGACCTCGCCGACTCGGCCGGAGCGGCGCTGGAGGGCGCCTCGGCGCTGGAGATCGTCCGGTGGGCGGCCGCCACGTTCGGCGACCGCATCTGCCTGACATCCTCGATGACCGATGCCGCGCTGATCCACCTGGTGTCGAAGGTCAAGCCGGGTGTCGACGTGATCTTCGTCGACACCGGATATCACTTCGCCGAGACCATCGGCACCCGCGATGCGGTCGAGGCGGTCTACCCCGTCAACGTGATCAACGCGACCCCGACCCGCACGGTCGATGAGCAGGAGCGCGACCTGGGCCCCAGGCTGTATGGCCGCAACCCCGATCTGTGCTGCCACCTGCGCAAGGTGGAGCCGCTGAGCCGGGCCCTCGAAGGCTACATGGCGTGGTTCAGCGGGATCCGCAGGGGAGAGACCAGCACCCGGCGCGCGATGCGGCCGGTGGAGTGGGACCGCAAGCGCGGCATGGTCAAGGTCAACCCGATCCTCGACTGGACCGATGCGGACGTCGCCAACTACATCGACGACAACGGCGTGCTGGTCAACCCGCTGCAGTACGACGGGTACCTCTCGATCGGGTGCGAGCCCTGCACCCGCAGGGTGGCCCACGGCGACGACCCGCGCAGTGGCCGCTGGGCCGGAACGGGCAAGACCGAATGCGGCATCCACCTTTGACCGCGGCCGGCACCCCGACTTGGTCCGGTCCCAACGGCGTCCCCAACGGCGGCTCCGCCGGCGGTCCCGCCGGGCCGGCGCTGGTCGCGGTGGCCCACGGCAGCCGGGACCCGCGGGCGGCGGCGACGGTCGAGGATCTGCTGGTCGCCGTGCGGGCGCGCCGCCCGCGCCTGCGCGTGGTGACGTCGTATCTCGACCACGCGCCGCCCACACCCGTGCAGGCGCTTGGCGCACTGGCCGCCGCCGACGAGGGCGCGGTGGTGCTGCCGCTGCTACTGACCGCCGCGTACCACACCAAGACCGACATCCCGCGTGCGCTGGCCGAAGTCCACCGCCGCCACCCCCGTCTCGCGCTGCGCTACGGCGACCCGCTGGGGCCGCATCCACTGTTGGTCGCGGCGCTGGAGCGGCGGCTGGCCGAGGCCGGGACGCCGGCCGGCGACCCGGATACGGCCGTCGTGCTCGCGGCGGCGGGTTCCAGTGATCCGGCCGCGGCCGCGACCATCGCCCGGCTGGCGCGCCGCTGGCGGCGGCGCGGCTGGCACGATGTCGTCCCCGCCTACGCGTCCGCCGCGCGGCCGACGCCGGCCGAGGCGGTGCGGGCGCTGCGCGCGGCCGGCGCGCCGCGCGTCGCCGTGGCGTCGTACTTCTTGGCCCCCGGCTACTTCGCCGACAAGGTATGGACCGAGACGCTGCGCGCCGGGGCCGACGTGGTCTCCCCCGTGCTCGGCGCCGCGCCCGAACTGGCCGGCCTCGTGCTGCGCCGCTACGACGAGACGGTGGACGACCTGCGGGCGGCGGCGGTCGGCTGACCGAACGACCCCAGCCGTACCGAACCTGATTCGGTATCGTGGCGTACGACAGGGGAGCCGGCCGCCGGCAGTGGGAGCAGCGCTATGACGCACGAGGTGTTCAATCAGGTTCCGCCGCTGGTGGACTACGACGTCGCGGCCGACCCGGCTTTCCTGGAGGGGCTGGCGCGCGAGGGCGCGGACTGGGCGACCGCCGAGATCCGCGAGCTTGGCCGGCTCGCCGGAACGAGCGCGGCGCAGGAGCGGGGACGGCTCGCCAACGAGCATCCGCCGGTGCTGCGCACGCACGACCGCTACGGCAACCGCATCGACGAGGTGGAGTTCCATCCGGCCTGGCACCAGCTCATGGACACAGCCGTGGCGTACGGGCTGCATGCCGCCCCGTGGGCGGCCGATCGGGCCGGCGCGCACGTGGCCAGGGCCGCGAAGTTCTATGTCTGGCGCACCGACGCCGGGCACGGCTGCCCGATCTCGATGACGTACGCGGTCGTGCCCGCGCTGCGCCACTCCCCCGACTTGGCCGCGGCCTACGAGCCGCTGCTCACGGCCGGCGCGTACGACCCGGGGCTGCGGCCACCGCTCGCCAAGCGCGGACTGCTCGCCGGTATGTCGATGACCGAAAAGCAGGGCGGTTCCGACGTGCGGGCGGGCACGACGCGCGCCGAGCCGCAGGCCGACGGGACGTACGTCCTCACCGGGCACAAGTGGTTCACATCGGCGCCGATGTGCGACGTGTTCCTCGTCCTGGCGCAGGCGCCGGGCGGGCTGACCTGCTTCCTGCTGCCGCGCGTGCTGCCGGACGGCACGCGCAACGCGATGCGGCTGCAACGCCTCAAGGACAAGCTCGGCAACCGGTCGAACGCCTCCGCCGAGGTGGAATACGAGGGCGCGCTCGCCTGGCGGGTCGGCGACGAGGGCCGCGGCGTCCGCACGATCATCGAGATGGTCAACATGACCCGGCTCGACTGCGTGATCGGCGCTGCGGGCGGGATGCGGCACGGCGTGACCCAGGCCGTCCACCATGCCGCCCACCGGCAGGCGTTCGGCCGCTATCTGGTCGACCAGCCGCTGATGCGCAACGTGCTCGCCGACCTGGCCGTGGAGTCCGAGGCCGCCACCGCCGTCATGATGCGGCTGGCCGGGGCCACCGACCGCTCCGTGCGCGGCGACGCCACTGAGACGTCGTTCAAACGGCTCGGGCTGGCCGTCAGCAAGTACTGGGTGTGCAAGCGCGCCCCCGGACACGCCGCCGAAGCCCTCGAATGCCTCGGCGGCAACGGCTACATCGAAGAGTCCGGCATGCCGCGGTTGTTTCGCGAATCGCCCCTCGGCTCCATCTGGGAGGGCTCTGGGAACGTCGCGGCGCTCGACGTGCTTCGCGCCATGGTCAAGGAACCGCACGCCGTCGAGGCGTTCTTCACCGAGGTCGAGCAGGCCACCGGCGCCGACCGCGACCTCGACGCCGCCGTCGATGACGTCAAGGCCTCCCTCGCCGACACCGCGACCATCGAGCAGCGCGCCCGGCGTATCGTCGAGCGCCTGGCCCTGGTCCTGCAAGGGTCTTTGCTGGTCAGGCACGGGCATCCGGCCGTAGCCGACGCCTTTTGCGCCTCCCGGCTCGGCGGCGACTGGGGCCAGGCCTACGGCACCCTCCCGCCCGGCGCCGACGTCGCCGCCATCATCGAGCGAGCCACCCCCAAGCTCGGCTGATCACGAGCATGGCACGGTCTGGACAGTCCCCTGCTATCGACAGAGCCTGACAAGACGCGATATATCTTGCGGCATGGCGGTCGCGGAAAACCCGGGTGAGGACTTGCGGGCCGCGCTGGCCGCGCGTCAGGAGCTCGGCCCCGACTTCGAGCCCGCGATCATCGAGTCCTTCCTCGATCGGCTCGAGCGCACGATCGACGCTCGCGTGGACGCGCGGGTCGCCGAACGGCTGGCCAAGAGCCCGACGCCCAAAGAGGAGAAGAAGGGCGGCGCGGCCGAGTACATCTTCGCCTCGATGTTCGGCGGCGTCCTCGCCTTGGGGGTGATCGGCTTGACGGTGGACGATGCCGTCCCCGTCGTCGCCCTGGTCTGGATCGTCGTCGCGGTGATCAACATCGTGCACGCCGTCGCCGGGCGCCCCCGCTCGTAGCGGTGGTCTTGGCAGTGGACCCGCGTTCTCCGGTGCGCACGCGGGTTAGACGCGATCACAGTGGGTAGCGCGAAGTATCACGATCCGCTGCGTGCGATCCACATGGGGGAAGATCATGAGCGAGAAGCCCGCGCAAAGCCAGCCGTACCCGGGTGAGACCGGCGAGATGGCGCCCGAGCCCAAGGATGAGATGCGCGACTACGTGGGCCGCGGACTCCTCGACGGCAAGCGGGCCTTGATCACCGGCGGCGATTCGGGGATCGGCCGGGCGGTGGCGATCGGCTTCGCCAAGGAGGGCGCCGATGTGGCCATCACCTATCTGGAGGAAGACGCCGACGCCCGGCATACGAAGCAGATGGTCGAGCGGGAAGGCCGGCGTTGCCTGACCTACCGCGGCGACATGTACGACGAGGAGCACACGCGCGAAACCGTCCGCGCCGCCGCCGGCGAACTGGGCCGCATCGATGTGCTGGTGCTGCACCACGGCACCCAGCAGCCGGTCAAGGATGTCCGCGAGATCGACACCCACCAGCTCGAACGCACCTTCCACGTCAATGTGCACAGCCTTTTTTGGACGGTGCAGGAAAGTCTCGAGCACATGCCCGATGACGGCGCGATCGTGATCACCGGATCGATCAACGGTTTGCGGGGCAACAAGACGCTCATCGACTATTCGGCGAGCAAGGCGGCCGCGATGAACTTCGCGCAGTCGATGGCGCAGAACCTGATCGACCGCGGTATCCGGGTCAACTGCGTCTCGCCTGGCCCGGTATGGACGCCGCTGATCCCCGGGACCTTCGATCCCTATCGCGTTGAAAGCTTCGGCGAGCAGGCGCCGATGGGCCGGGCGGCCGAGCCCGACGAGATCGCCCCGTCGTACATCTTCTTCGCCAGCAACCTGCTGTCGTCGTACTACACCGGCCAAAACCTCGTGCCGGCCGGCGGGGAGATCCACCCCGGCTGACTCACTCGGCCGTCCGGGAAGTGCCGGCCGTGCGGGCCGGGCGGGTGCCGGCCGCGCGAGGGTCGACGTGGTCGGGCTCGGTCAGGCCGAGCCGGCGCATCGCGATGCCGGTGAGCGCCTCCATCACCGCGCGGCGGGCGAACAGCGCGGTGATGTTGGGCCCCACGTCGTAGGGCGGGCTGACCTCGACGACGTCCATCGCCACGATGCCCACCTCGGCGGCCAGCCGCCGGACCGCCCACAGCATCTCGCCGGTGGTCAGCCCGCCCGGCTCCGGCGTGCCCGTGCCCGGCGTGTACGCGGGGTCGCACACGTCGACGTCGAGGGAAAGATAGAGGTGGTCGGCCTGATCGAGCGCCTCGTCCACGGCCCGCTCCAAGACCGCGCCGAAGCCGTCCCGCTGGATCTCGGCCATGAAGTGGGTGCGCAGCCCGTGTTCTTCCATCCACGCCAGGACGGGCGGCTCCGGCCAGTAGCCTCGCAACCCCACCTGCACGAAGTTGCGGCCCGGCACCGCGCCGCTTTCGATGAGCCGGCGCATCGGCGTGCCGTGCCCGTGCAGTGCGCCGCGCATGTCGGGGGCGGTGTCGGCGTGCGCGTCGAAGTGGACGATGCCGACCGTGCCATGCCCGTAGGCGTCGGCCACCGCCGTGCCGGCGGGCCAGGTGATGCCGTGGTCGCCGCCCAAGATGATCGGGATGGCCCCGCCGGTGAGGATCTCGGCGACGAACGACTTGATGTTGTCGTAGGTGCCCTCGGCGTTGCCGATGAGCACGTCGGCGTCGCCGTAGTCGGCCACCACGAGATGCTCGAGCGGGTCGACGCGGACGCCCAGGTGGCCGAGTTGACGGGCGCCGGTGATGTAGTCGCCCTCCCGGATGGCGCGCGGCCCCAGGTGGGTGCCGGTGAGGCCGGTCGCCGTCCCGTCCCACGGCGCGCCGCCGATCGCGACGTCGACGCCCCCGGCGCGCAGGTCCTCGGGGGTCAGGCAGACCGGGGCCTTGAGGAAGGTCTGTATGCCGCTCCAGGCCATCTCGTTGTCCCGCCGGTTGACGACCATCGGACCGGGCGGACGGGACCGCTGCGGCGGCGTGGCATCTGATGACATATCGGCACTCCTGGTCGAGCGATGACGACGGCGTCGGGTCGCGTCCATTGGATCTCATCATCAACGGCGAACTCGGTAACGACCGGGGGTGTGAGGCAGACATCCCGCGCCGCCGCGGCCGGGGTGCCGTCCGCGAGGAGGGCTTGACTGAAGGCCATAACTCAGAGTTGATATTGTCATCATTCGTGGCTTATTTGGGGGTTGGGAACGCAACGCGGCGCGCGCCCCCGAATGCCGGACGGAGGATGATGCGATGACCTCGGGAACGCGGGGCACCGATATCCGCGCCGAGCGGCAGGCGCTGCAGGCGGCGGCGTTCGACCGGATCGGCGCCCGCTATGACGAGGCGTTCCCGCACAAGGAGGGCCAGCTCGCGGCCGGTGAGTGGCTCATCGACCGGCTGCCCCCCGGCTCGCGGGTCCTGGATGTGGGGTGCGGCACCGGCCTGCCCACGGCGCGCCAGCTGACCGAGGCGGGGTACGAAGTGACCGGCATCGACATCTCCGACGGGATGCTTCAGCTGGCCGGCCGCGACGTGCCGACGGCGACCTTCCGCCTGCTCGACGTCGCCGACCTGCCGACGACCAGTGTCGGGGAGGGCGGTTATGAGGCGGTCGTCGCCTTCTTCTCCCTGCTGATGCTGACCCGCGACGAAATTCCGGCGACGCTGCTGACGCTGCGTACGCTCCTCACGCCGGGGGGCTATTTCCTGCTGAGCATGGTCGAGGCCGACGTCGACGAGATGCCGTTGCAATTCCTCGGCAACCGTGTATGGGTCAGTGGGTATCTGCGAGACGAGCTGCGCCAGGTGGTCACGGACGCCGGCTTCGACGTCCTCGACGTACAGGTTCTGTCGTACGCGCCCGCCACCTCCACGGTCCCGCCAGAGGTGCAGCTGTTCGTGTACGCGCGGCGCGCCGACGGCTGACCGGTGCGGCGACGCGAAGACGGGTGGACGAACGCGGCAACGGGCGTCGGGGAGCACCTGGCCTATCTCCACGGCGCGACCGTGCGCATCGGGGGCGGTCTCGAACTCGACCAGGTGGTGCACGCCCTGTGCGATACGGCGGTGCCGCAGATCGCCGATCTCGCCGCCGCCTATCTGTGTGAGGCCGTGCTGATCGAAGGGGAGCTGCCGCCCGGCAGTCCCCTCCCGGCGGACACCGTGTTGCGCCGAGCCGCGGTGGCCGACCGTGGGGGGTGGAGCGCGGGGGCGATGGCCGGCAAAGTGGCGCTCGCCGATCTGACCGGCCCGTTCACCACCGCGATGGACGCCGGCCGCCCGGCCGTTCGGCACGGTGGCGCCGGCGAGCGAGAACGCGCGGAGCACACGGAGCGCCCGGACGTCGACAGCGTGCTGGCGGCGCCGTGGCCAGGCTCGATGCTGGTGGTGCCGTTGCGGCTTGACCGGCTCGTGCTCGGGTTCGCCGTGCTGTTGCGCACCCCGGAGCGCGCCGGCTTCGACGACGTCGATGTGGTGACCGCCACCTTGATGGCCGACCAGGCGGCGCTCGGCATCCACAAGGCCATCCTCTACCGGCGAGAGGCCCAGATCGCGGACGAACTGCAGCGCAGCATGCTGCCCAAGCGCCCGCCGCGGCTGCCCGGCATCGACATCGCGCACCGCTACCTGCCCGGCAACCGCACGGCGCAGGTCGGCGGGGACTGGTTCGACGCGATCCCGCTGGCGGGCAGCCGGGTCGCGCTCGTCGTGGGCGATGTCATGGGGCATGGCGTCCGGTCGGCGGCCGCGATGGGTCAGCTGCGTACCGCCGCCCGGACGCTCGCCACCTTGGATCCGCCGCCCGACCAGGTGCTGCGCCAGCTCGACCAGTTGTTCAACGACATGTCCGAACAACTCGACGAGTACCACCTGGCGACATGCATCTATTGCGTGTACGACCCGGTGGCCCGCCGCTGCGCGATCGCCAACGCCGGGCACGTGCCGCCGGTGTTCATCTACCCCGACGGCCGGACGGAGTTGATCAATCTGCCGCCCGGTGCGCCGGTGGGCGTCGGCGGCGTGGCGTTCCAGACTGTCGAGATGGCGGCCCCGGACGGTGCGCTGCTCGCGATGTGCACGGACGGCCTGGTCGAATCGCCCGAGCGGGACCTGAACGACGGCCTGGCCACCCTGCTCGACAGCGTCGACAACGCGGCGCGGACCCTGCTCGGCCCCGCCGCCACCTCGCTCGAGGACCTGTGCGAACAGGTCCTGCGCGATCTGCACATCGAGGAGCGCGTGGACGACGTGGCGCTGCTCGTCGCCCGCTTCGGCGGCATCCCAAGCGCGAACGTGGCCCATTGGATGTTGCGCCCGCATCCTCAAACGCCGTACCGCGCGCGCAGGCTCGTCGCCGCGACCCTGACCGGCTGGGGGCTGACCGAGCAGGTCGCCACCATGGAGTTGCTCGTCACCGAACTCGTCACCAACGCCATCCGGTACGCCACCCGCCCGATCGCCGTCCGGCTCCTGCGCACGGAAGCGTCGCTGCTGTGCGAGGTCATCGACGACGACCACAATCCGCCGGTGCTGTGCGAACCGACCGACGGCACCGAAAGCGGCCGCGGCGTCTACCTGGTCAGCCGCTTCGCCCGCCGCTGGGGAACCAGCCTGTCCCCCACCGGCAAGTCGGTCTGGTGTGAGGTCGCCATCCCCTGACGACGAGGCCGGCGTAGAGAGGCCCGGCGTATATCCGTTCGTTAGCTGTGATCGATAACGTTGCGCGACATGTCGCAGGGGGCCCAAGAGAAAGGCCGGATGCTCGCCGGCCGTTATCGCCTGGCGTCGGTCGCGGGGCGGGGCGGCATGGGCAGCGTCTGGCGGGCCCGCGACGAGATGCTCAAGCGGGACGTCGCGGTCAAGGAGGTCATCTTCCCCAGGGGCGGGAGCGATGCCGATCGCCACGTGCTGCGGGAGCGGACGTTGCGGGAGGCGCGGGCCGCGGCCCGGCTCAATCACCCCAACATCGTGATCGTGCACGACGTGTTCGACGAGGCCGGCCGGCCGTGGATCGTGATGGAGTTCGTCCGGGCCCGCTCCCTGCAAGACATCGTCGACGCCGACGGGCCGCTGCCGCCGCGGCGGGCGGCCGACGTGGGGCGCCAGACCCTCGCCGCGCTGCGCGCCGCGCACGACATCGGTGTCTTGCACCGCGACGTCAAACCCAGCAACGTACTGATCACCGATGACGGTCGCGCGGTACTGACCGACTTCGGCATCGCCTACGTCGAGGGCGACACGACCCTCACCCAGACCGGGCTGATCATCGGGTCGCCCGCCTACATCGCGCCGGAACGGGCACGGGGCGAACGAGCCGGGCCCGCCGCCGACTTGTGGGCGCTCGGCGCGACGATGTACGCCGCCTGCGAGGGGCGTCCGCCGCACCAGCGCACCGATCCCGTATCGGTGCTTGCGGCCATCCTCAACGAGGACCCGCCGCCGCCGCGCAACGCCGGCCCGCTCGGTCCGGTGCTGCGGGGCCTGTTGGAGCGCGACCCGGCCCGGCGCATGACCGTAACCGAAGCCGCCGGCCTGCTCGACCAGATCGCCACCGGCCTCACGGCGCCCGGCGTGATGCCCGCCGCGCCGGCCCACATCCCGCCGGCTGATGCCGCACCGCCGCCCCCGACAGGGCCCTCGGGGACGACGCCCACGCCCGCTCCGCACGACGCCACGCCGCCGATCCCGTACCGCCACGGAACCTCCCCCGCCCCCCGGCCCGGCCGGCCGAACGGAGGCGGCCGCGCGCCGACCGGCCTGCTCATCACCATCGGCGCGCTGGCGACGGCCTTGGTGGTGCTCGCCGGCTTCCTGATCTATCGATCCGTGGCCGACGGCAAGGCTTCGCCGGGCGCGAGCCGATCGACGGCACCCGCGCAGGGCTCCCGGGGCGGGAGCACCACCGCCGCGACCGGTCTGCCCGCGGGCTGGCGCCGGGCGAGCGGTCCCGGCTATACGATCGGGGTGCCCGCCGGCTGGCGCCGCTCGGTCCAGGGCCAGAGCGTGTTCTGGCGCGACCCCACCTCAGCCGCCTACCTGCAGGTGGACCGCACGCCGTGGAGCGGGCCGCCGTACGAGGCCTGGGAGCAGTGGGAAAGCGAGGTCCTCGCCAAGGGGACGTTGGAGCACTACACCCGGGTCGATCTGCGGCGCGTCGTGGGTACCTCCTACGAGGCCGCCGACATCGAGTTCACCTGGACCGGCCGCGGCGGGCGGCTCATGCACGGCGTCGACCGGCATGTCCTCGTGAACGGACGGCGCTACGCCGTATTCATCGCGATCCCGGCGGACCGCTGGCAGACGTCGCAGGCACGGGTCACCGGCCTCCTCGACAGCTTCCAGCCGTGACGAGGACATGACGAGGCATGAGGCCATGACGATGCGGCTCCATGTGGGATGCGCGATGTGGACCCATGCCCCCTGGCAGGGACGCTACCTGCCGCATCCGCTCCCGCGCGGTGAGCGGTTGCGGGCCTACGCCACCTGGTGCAACGCGGTCGAGGGCAACACGACCTTCTATGCGACGCCGGCCACGAGCACGGTGGAGTCGTGGGCGCGGCAGACCGACCCCGGCTTCCGGTTCGTGGTCAAGCTGCCCAAGCCGATCACACATGAACGCCGGCTCGGCGGCGGCGCGGAAGAAGGGGCGGCGGTCCGCGCCTTCCTCGACGCGATCGAGCCGCTCGACCGGCGCGTCCACGCCGTCTGGGTGCAGCTTCCCGCCACCTTCGGACCGGCCGACCTCGGCGTCCTGGCCGGCTTCTTGCGCCGGCTGCCCCGCTCGCACCGATACGCCGTCGAGGTCCGCCACCGCGCGTTCTTCACCGACCCGCGCGCCGAACGGCTGCTCGAGGGAGTCCTCGGCGGGGTCGGCGCCGAGTGGATCCCGTTCGACACCACCGCCCTCTTCCAGAGCCCGCCGGCCGACGACGCCGAACGCGAGGCCTGGACGAAAAAGCCGCGCCTGCCCCGCCGGTCGCGGGCGCTCACCGACCGCCCGATCGTCCGCTACATCGGCAGGGACGCCACGGAGCCGACGATCCAGGGCTGGGCGCCCTGGATCGACGTGGTCGACGGCTGGCTGCGCGAAGGCCGCTCGCCGACCGTGTTCATCCACACCCCCGACAACGCGGCCGCGCTCATGCTCGCCCGCCGCTTTCACGACGATGTACGGGCGCGCGTGCCCGAACTCGATGCGCTGCCGCAGCCGATGCCGGCCG
>CALAED010000051.1 GCA_937891035.1 uncultured Thermomonosporaceae bacterium
CGCGGCCGTGGCCGGGATCCGCGAGGTGCTCGGCGTCGCGCCCGGCGCGCCGATCCCGGCCGACCAGATCGACGCCGTACGCCTCGGCACCACCGTCGCGACCAACGCGCTACTGGAGCGCAAGGGCGAACCGACCGTACTGGTCATCACCAAGGGTTTCCGGGACGCGCTGCGGATCGCCTACCAGAACCGGCCGCGCATCTTCGCCCGCGAGATCGTGCTGCCGGAGCTCCTCTACTCCCGCGTGATAGAGGCGGACGAACGGATCGGCGCCGACGGCAAGGTCGTCACGCCGCTCGACGAGGACGCCGTGGCCGGGCGGCTGCGGGAGGCCTACGACGAGGGGTTCAGATCGGTGGCGATCGTGTGCGTGCACGGCTACCGCCACCCCGAGCACGAGGCGCGGATCGGCGAGCTCGCTCGCGAGATCGGCTTCCCGCAGGTCTCGGAGTCGCACCGGACCAGCCCGTTGATGAAGCTGGTCTCGCGCGGCGACACGACGGTCGTGGACGCCTACCTCTCGCCCATCCTCGACAGGTACGTCGACCAGGTGGCCGGCGAGCTGGGCGGCGTGCCGCTGATGTTCATGCGCTCCAGCGGCGGCCTCGCCGACGCGCGTGCCTTCCGCGGCAAGGACTCCATCCTGTCCGGCCCGGCCGGCGGCATCGTCGGCATGGCCCGTACCTCGGCGGCGGCGGGCTTCACCAAGGTCATCGGCTTCGACATGGGCGGGACGTCGACCGACGTGTCCCACTACGCGGGGGAGTTCGAGCGGCAGTACGAGACGCAGGTCGCGGGCGTGCGGATGCGGGCGCCGATGCTCAGCATCCACACCGTCGCCGCGGGCGGCGGGTCGATCCTGCACTTCGACGGGGAGCGTTACCGGGTCGGCCCCGACTCGGCGGGCGCCAATCCGGGGCCGGCCGCCTACCGGCGCGGCGGGCCGCTCACGGTCACCGACGCCAACGTCATGCTCGGCCGGATCCAGCCGCGGCATTTCCCGTACGTGTTCGGACCGCGCGGCGACCAGCCACTGGACGACGGCGTCGTACACGAGCGCTTCGCCGCGCTGGCGCGGGAGATCGGCGACGGGCGCACACCGGAGCAGGTGGCGACCGGGTTCCTGGACATCGCTGTGGCCAACATGGCCAACGCCATCAAGAAGATCTCCGTGCAGCGCGGCTATGACATCACCCAATACGTGCTGGCCACGTTCGGCGGGGCCGGCGGGCAGCACGCGTGCGCGGTCGCCGACGCCCTCGGCGTCACCAAGGTGCTGATCCATCCGCTCGCCGGGGTGCTGTCGGCCTACGGTATGGGGCTCGCCGACATCACCGCGATGCGCGAGTCGGCCGTCGAGGCGCCGCTGGTGGACGAGCTGCTGCCGCACCTCGACGAGGTGCTTGCCGGCCTCGAGGCGGACGCCATGGGCGAGCTGGACATCGCCGCCGTGCCGCGCGAGCGCGTCTCGTCGATGCGGCGGGCGCATCTGCGCTACGACGGCACCGACACGGCGCTGCTCGTCCCGCTGAGCGGGTCGGTGGCGGAGATGGTCGCCGCGTTCGAGGCCGCCTACCAGCGGCGGTTCTCGTTCCTCATGCGCGACAAGCAGATCGTGGTCGAGGCGGTCTCGACCGAGCTCATCGGCGCCTCCGCCGTCGATGTCGAGCGCCCGGGCGACGGCGGTGCGGCGGGGGTTGGAGGCGCTGGGGGGGCCGGAGGCTTGCAGGGTGCCGGAGGCGTGGGGGGCGCCGGGGACTCGGGAGCCGTGGGCGGCGGCGCAGGGGGCGCCGCCGGGGCGGTCGAGCGGGTCCGGGTGTTCACGGCCGGGCGGTGGCGGGACGTACCGCTGTTCCGGCGGGCGGACCTGCGGCCGGGCGACGCCGTCGACGGGCCCGCGATCATCGTGGAGGAGAACGCCACCACCGTGGTCGAGCCCGGCTGGCGGGCCGGCGTCAACGAGCTCGCGCACCTCCTGCTGACCCGGGTCGCGGCACGGGCCGAGACGGCCGGCGTGGGGACCGAGGTCGACCCCGTCATACTGGAGATCTTCAACAACCTGTTCATGTCCATCGCCGAGCAGATGGGCATTCGGCTCGAGAGCACGGCGCACTCGGTCAACATCAAAGAGCGGCTCGACTTCTCGTGCGCGCTGTTCGACTCCTTCGGCAACCTCATCGCCAACGCCCCGCACATCCCGGTTCATCTCGGGTCGATGGGGGAGAGCATCAAAGAGGTCATCAAGCAGCGGCGAGGCGACGAGCGAACGAAGTGGACGGCCGAGGAACGAGGTCGTCCGCGTAGAGAGCGAGAAGCAGAGCGCGACCAAGAGCGCGACCGCGGTGAGGAGATGAAGCCCGGCGACGTGTACGTACTCAACGATCCGTACCACGGGGGCACGCACCTGCCGGACATCACCGTCGTCACGCCGGTGTTCGACGACGCGGGACAGGAGATCCTGTTTTATGTGGCCTCGCGCGGGCACCACGCCGAGATCGGCGGGCTGACCCCGGGGTCGATGCCCTCGATCAGCACGCGCGTCGAGGAAGAGGGGGTGCTGATCCGCAACTGGCTGCTGGTCGAGAACGGCGCGCTGCGCGAGGCGGAGACCGTCGAGGCGCTGCGGGCGGCCGCCTACCCGTCGCGCAACCCCGCCAACAACATCGCCGACCTGCGCGCCCAGGTGGCGGCGAACGAGAAGGGCGTCCAGGAGCTGCGCGCGATGGTCGAGCACTTCGGCCTCGACGTCGTCCGCGCGTACATGGGCCATGTGCAGGACAACGCGGAGGAGGCGGTGCGCAAGGTCATCCCGGCGCTGCGCGACGGCTCGTACACCTATGAGATGGACAACGGCGCCGTGATCAAGGTGGCCATCAGGGTCGACAAGGCGAACCGCGCCGCGGACATCGACTTCACTGGGACCTCACCCCAGCTGCCGAACAACTTCAACGCGCCGTCGTCGGTGGCGATGGCGGCCGTGCTGTACGTCTTCAGGACGCTCGTGGACGATGACATCCCGCTGAACTCCGGATGCCTCAAACCGGTGCGCGTGATCATCCCGCCGGGCTGCATGCTGTCACCGGAGTATCCGGCGGCCGTCGTGGCGGGCAACGTCGAGACCTCGCAAGCGGTCACCGGGGCGCTGTACGCGGCGCTGGGCGTTCAGGCTGAGGGCTCGGGGACCATGAACAACATCACCTTCGGCAACGACCGGTACCAGTACTACGAGACGGTGGCCGGCGGATCGGGCGCGGGCGACGGCTTCGCCGGCGCCGACGTTGTGCAGACCCACATGACCAACTCCCGGCTCACCGACCCGGAGGTGCTTGAGTGGCGCTATCCGGTGCGGCTGGAGAGCTATGAGATCCGGCCGGGAACGGGCGGCCGGGGCCGATGGCGGGGCGGCAACGGCGGCCGGCGGCGCATCCGTTTCCTTGAACCGATGACGGTCACCACGCTGAGCGGCCACCGGCGGATCCCTCCGTACGGGATGGCGGGCGGTGAGCCGGGGGCGCTGGGCGCCCATTGGGTCGAGCATCCCGACGGGTCGATGACCACCATGCGGGCCTGTGACTCCGTCTCGGTCGGCGGCGATGACGTCTTCGTGCTCGAGACCCCCGGAGGCGGTGGCTACGGCGTGGCCGAGCCGACCTAAGCTACTGGTGAGTAGCGTATGGCGACGCGACCTGCGTGGTGAGTTGGCCGGAATGGGCGGAAAGGAGCCTGTTGTCGTCTCGGCCGGGCGCTGTCGTACGCTGACAAGCCAGCTGCCAGCCATAACGGAAGGACAGGGACCTTGGTGCTCAGGTTGATCATCGGCCTGGTCGCGACCGGGATCGCGTTCGCGTTCGCCGGCCGCCGCGTGCTGTTCCTCTACCGGCTGGCGCGCAGCGGTCAGCCGGACCCCCAGCGCATCGCGGACGCCAAGAAGGACGTGCGCGAAGACGTCAGGGGCCAGGTCGTCGAGGTTCTCGGACAGCGCAGGCTGCTCAAGTGGACCGGGCCGGGGCTCGCGCACTTCTTCGTCATGTGGGCGTTCTTCATCCTGCTCACGGTCTATATCGAGGCGTACGGCGTGTTGTTCTTCGGCCTCGACTTCCACATCCCGCTGGTCGGCACGTGGGCCGTACTCGGGTTCTTGCAGGACTTCATCGCGGTCGCCGCGCTGCTCGGCCTGATCGCCTTCGCGATCATCCGGATCAAAGAATCGCCGAAGCGACTCGATCGCGCCTCCCGCTTCAAGGGCTCGCACCTGAGCGGAGCGTGGCTCATCCTCCTGATGATCTTCAATGTCATCTGGACGATGTTCATGTTCCGCGGGGCCGCGGTGGCCACCGGCAACTTCCCGTACGGCGAGGCGGCTTTCGCCTCGCACGCGGTCGGTGACCTGCTCGGCGGCCTCGGGGAGAGCACCAACGAATGGATCGAGTCGGTCGGCCTGCTGCTGCACATCGGCGTGATGCTGGCCTTCCTCGTCATCGTGCTGAACTCCAAGCACCTGCACATCTTCCTGGCGCCGCTCAACGTGATGTTCAAGCGCCGGCCGGACGGCCTCGGTCCCGCGCAGCCGATGAGGAGCAACGGGCAGGTCCTCGACTTCGAAGAGGCCGATCCGGACACCGACGTCTTCGGCCGGGGCAAGGTCGAGGACTTCACGTGGAAGGGCTTCCTCGACTTCGCCACCTGCACCGAGTGCGGGCGGTGCCAGTCGCAGTGCCCGGCGTGGAATACCGGCAAGCCGCTGTCGCCCAAGCTGTTCATCACCGATTTGCGCGACCACGCGCTGGCGAAGGCGCCGTACATCCTGGCGGGTGCGGGCGGCGCGAACGGAAGCGGCGGCGCGGGCGGCGCGGGTGGAAGCGGCGGCGGGGCCGCGGGGGGAGCGGACCGGGAGCCCGCCACGCTGCCGGCCGACGTCCTGAAGGAGGCCGAGCGCCCGCTGGTCGGCGGGCCCGACGTCGACGGCGTGATCCATCCCGACGTGCTGTGGTCGTGCACCAACTGCGGCGCCTGCGTCGAGCAGTGCCCGGTCGACATCGAGCACATCGACCACATCCTCGACATGCGGCGCTACCAGGTGATGATCGAGTCGTCGTTCCCGTCCGAGGCGGGCGTGATGCTCAAGAACCTCGAGAACAAGGGCAACCCGTGGGGGATGTCGGAGACGAAGCGCGCGGACTGGATCGGCGAGCTGGACTTCGAGGTACCCGTCGTCGAGGACAAGCTGCCGGAGGACGTCGAGTACCTGTTCTGGGTGGGCTGCGCGGGCGCGCTGGAGGATCGGGCGAAGCGGACCACCAAGGCGATCGCCGAACTGCTGCACATCGCCGGGGTCTCCTTCGCCGTGCTCGGGCCGATGGAGGCCTGCACCGGCGACCCGGCGCGCCGCCTGGGCATGGAGTTCGTGTATCAGATGCTCGCCCAGCAGAACGTCGAGACGCTGAACGACGCGGGCGTCCGCAAGATCGTGGCGTCCTGCCCGCACTGCTTCAACACCCTCTCCAGGGAGTATCCGCAGATCGGCGGGCACTACGAGGTCGTACACCACACCCAGCTGCTGGCGCGGCTGGTAGACGAAGGCCGGCTCACCCCGATCACCCCGATCGAGGAGAACATCACCTACCACGACCCGTGCTTCCTGGGCCGGCACAACAAGGTCTACCGGCAGCCGCGCGACATCATGGCCAAGGTGCCCGGCGTGACCACCCAGGAGATGCACCGCTGCAAGGACCGCGGGTTCTGCTGCGGCGCCGGCGGCGGACGGATGTGGATGGAAGAGCGCATCGGCAAGCGCATCAATACGGAGCGCGTCGATGAGGCACTTCAGACCGATCCGGATACCGTCTCGACCGCTTGTCCGTTCTGTCTCGTCATGCTGGGCGACGCCATCAACGAGAAGAAGAACTCGGGCGGTGCCAAGGAGTCGCTCGAGGTGGTGGACGTGGCCCAACTCCTGATCAAGTCGGTCAAGCGCGGAGCCGAGTAGGTCATGGGGAGGTCATGAAATCCCCTCTTCTGGTCACGCAATTGCCTATTTTCGGGCCTTGTATATCTCACTCTAGGTTTATCTGACGGGCCACTGGCAATAGCGCAAAAGAGGCAGAAGGGGTGTGGCTCACGTACGGTGCGTAACGCCGCGTATCCGATTCGGGTGCTCTAACGAAGTGTTACCGCACTGTACCGAGAAGATGTCATCTATCTCACACTCGTTGAGCCCCGGAGCGACGCTCCGGGGCGGTTCGACCGAACTCTCCGCCATCGCCTCGCGCCCTCGGCCAGCGGCCCGGAACCGCCGGCGTCTTTCCAGGTCGTCGGCCCACTCTCCGTTAATTGACGTCCTGCGCGACGACGACATGTAGCTCGAGATCGGGAAAACCGACCATGCATACCCACTCAGCTAAGAAGCAAACATCAGCGGCGCTATGGCTCAGCCCGGCGCCGAACGGAATTCGCTAGGTTACTTGTACATGTCCGGTGAATACGCCCCGCAACGGACCACATCACCCACTGGGCTCGACCGAAAAGTGGGCGCGGCAGCGCGCCTCGCGGCCGATTCCGCCATGGGAGACCAAGGTCCCGGCCTCCTGCTTGAGGCGCCGGGCGGCGACGACGGGCGTGAGATGTGGCGCATCGCACGCGACACCCAGGTGCTCGACGTCAACTCGCCGTACAGCTACCTGCTGTGGTGCCGCGACTTCGCGGACAGTTCGGTCGTCGTCCGGGACGGCGATCGCGTCTGCGGCTTCATCACCGGATACATCCGCCCGCGGTCGGCGGTCACGCTGTTCGTGTGGCAGGTCGCGGTCGACCAGGCGTATCGCGGCCGGGGGCTGGCCAAACGGATGCTCGACTACCTCGGTGACCGCGTGGTCGCCACAGGGGGGCGGTATCTCGAAGCGACGGTGACTCCGGACAACATCCCGTCCAGCAGGCTGTTCGAAGGATTCGCCCGAGATCGCGGCTGCGCGGTCGAACGCCACACGCTCTTCACCACGGAACAGTTCCCAAGGGGCCACCAGCCGGAGGTCCTATTCCGCATCGGTCCTCTCTGAAATTTCGATTCCCCGAGAAACCCGCCGAGAACCCCTGAGAACTCCTGCGAAGGCAGGTACGAGGCGCACAGCCACGAAAATACGAGGAGATATCGTGGACGTATTCGAACGGCTCGAATCAGAGGTACGCAGCTATTGCCGTAATTGGCCGACGGTATTCCACACCGCCCAGGGCAGCCGCATACATGATGAGCATGGCCGGACGTTCCTGGATTTCTTCGCCGGGGCCGGGTCGCTGAACTATGGACACAACAATCCTCGCCTGAAACGCCAGCTGATGGAGTACCTGGCCGAGGACGCCATCGTGCACAGCCTTGACGTGTACACCACGGCGAAACGCAGGTTCCTCGAATCCTTCCACGACATCGTGCTGGCGCCACGCGGGCTCGACTACAAGGTGCAATTCCCGGGACCGGCCGGCACCAATGCGGTCGAGGCGGCCTTGAAACTGGCCCGCAAATACACCGGACGAGAGACGATCGTCAACTTCACCAATGCATTTCACGGTATGACGCTCGGCTCCCTCGCGGTGACCGGGAACTCCAGCAAAAGAGGCGGGGCCGGTATCGCGTTGCACCACGCGGTGACCATGCCGTACGACAACTACCTGGACGGCGCGACACCCGACTTCATCCTGCTCGAACGCATGCTGGAGGACAGCGGAAGCGGGCTCGACAAACCGGCCGCCGCCATCGTTGAAACGGTCCAAGGCGAGGGCGGCCTCAACACCGCGAGCGCCGAATGGCTGCGCGGCCTCGCCGACCTGTGTACGCGGCACGACCTGCTGCTCATCGTCGACGACGTGCAGATGGGGTGCGGCCGTACGGGGCCGTTCTTCAGCTTCGAA
>CALAED010000052.1 GCA_937891035.1 uncultured Thermomonosporaceae bacterium
TCAAGGAAACCAAAACCAGCCCCGGAAGCGGTCCATCTCATGCCGGACACCGCGGTGGCGGGGCTACATTGTGGCCGCCGGGCTGGCCGATGGCGCCGATCATCGCGATTGGCCATGGGATTCAGTTGCTGATGGCGGGTGCGCGGCCGGGTAGTGTCGTCGACCTGGGCGGCGGTGAAGGTGGCGATATCGGCGCGGCTGACGGCGAAGCCGAGTTTGTCGGTGCCGGAGAACCCGATGCGAAGCCTCCCGCTTGGCCGTGTTCTCGGGGGCGATGAAGCGGCTGACGGTCCAGTCCAGGCCGGAGTGCTTGATGAGGTCGGTCACGCCGATGATCTCGTCGTAGGCGCGGCGCATCGGCGTATTTGCCTTTCGCGAGTTGGGTGGTATTGACGGCTTTTCTGGGGCGAGATGTCGATCGTGCGCCGTCGGCTTCGACCTAAGCTGTGAAGGCGATCAAAGCAGAGGGGACTGATCATGGGGCAGCGAGTCGTCCATTTCGAGATCATCGGGGCCGATCCCGGGAGGCTCCGCGGCTACTACGGAGAGCTGTTCGGCTGGGAGTACGAGGTCGGTGACGCTACGACCGACAAGGTCTCTCAGCCGGGCATGTATGGATTCATACACGGACACACGCTCGGTGACGGCGGCGACCTCAATGGCGGTATCGGCGGAGGCCACGGCTTCGAGCCGCGGGTTCTGTTCTATGTCGGCGTCCCCGACGTGGAGGCGGCGCTGCAGAGGGCGGAAAGCCTCGGCGGCAAGCGTCTGCTGGGCCCCGAGCCGAAAGGTGCGAAGTTCGCGGTCGGACAATTCGTCGACCCAGAGGGCAACGTGGTCGGCGTCGCCGGACCGCTGACCTGATTCGGGGGCTGCGTCGCGGTTCGGGCAGCCGAGCCCGGAGGCATCGCGCTCCAGACCTCGCGAGGGAGTCGCATTTGATCTATAGCGACTCGGCGAACTGGGACCTCCCTTTCCGCGCAATACCGTGAATTCCTGGCGATGCCGGAGACGAAGGTCTCAAGAGCGGGCTCCTAGCCTGCCTGCTGCTGCTCGCAGCCGCGGATGCGGCCTAGCTCGCGGTGGGCTTACTGTGGGCTCCCCCGTTGAAGGCTCGGCGGCTGCGGCGCGTACGCGGGCGCTGTATCTACGCCGCGCCGCGGCCAAACCTCCGCGCGGCACACATCGCGGCTGAGAAACCGGCGTTCAGCTGGATCCTCAGCCGCGTCCCAGCCAGCGCAGGCCAGCTGAGGCGATGAAGACGACCGAGATGACCCGCAGCGTGTGCACGGCGAGCACGACCGGCACGTTGGCCTTCGACTCCACGGACAGCACGCCGATCTGGGCGATTCCGCCAGGCGCTGTCGACAGGAACGCGGTGTGCGGATCGAACCCGCCGAACCGCCATAGCGCCCAGCCGAGCACCAGCCCGAAGACCACGAAAAGTCCGGCGCACATCACGATGGGCAACACGGCCTCCTTGAACTCCCGCAGGGTGTCGGGCGTCACTGTCTCGCCCAGTTGCCAGCCGAGGACGCAGAAGACGACGAACTGGACCGGAGCCGGGATGCTCACCGTCGCCATCCCTCCGGCCTTGAGCAGCCCTACGCCCAGCATGGCGCCGATGAGCGGGCCGGCCGGAATGCGCAGCAGGGTCGCCAGTGCGGCACCACCGAAAGCGGCCAGAGGGGTGACGACGATCGGCATGCGTTCTACACCTCGATTTCGTTCGTTTTGCTCGGGTCGGTCTCGACAGGCCTCTCGGCACGAAGTTGTGCCCGTCGGCGGCGGATCGCCGCGCTGATCAGTGGCAGCAGGCACAACAACGCGACGACGCAGACGAGTAGCAGTGACGCCGGCCGATGGAGGAAGATGGTGAAGCTGCCCCGCGAGATGATCAGGGTCTGGCGCAGCGTCTCCTCGGCCAGCGGTCCCAGCACCAGCGCGACGACAGTGGCGGCCGGGACGAACCCGAACCGCCGCATGAAAAAGCCCAGCACCCCGCAGCCGAGCATGATGCCGACCTCGATGATGCTGCCGTTGACGGTGTACGTGCCGAGCACGCACAACACGATGATGATCGGGGCGAGGACGCGAAAGGGCACCCGTGCCACGCTCGCGAACGCCGGGATGCAGAACACGTTGAGGACCAGCAGGATCGCGTTGCCGAGGTACATGCTGGCGATCAGTCCCCATGCGAAGTCCGGGTTCTGGTCCATGAGCTGGGGACCGGGCTGCAGTCCCCACATGAGGAACCCGCCGAGCAGCACGGCGGTGGCGGCCGATCCGGGCAGGCCGAGCGTGAGCAGCGGCACCATCGCACCGGATGTGGCGGCGTTGTTGGCCGCCTCCGGGCCGACCAGTCCCGGCATCGCGCCCTTGCCGAACTTCTCGGGCTTCTTGGCGACGGATTTCTCGACGCTGTACGACATCACCGAGGCGACGGTGGCGCCCGCGCCCGGAGCGACGCCCACGAAGAAGCCGAGCAGCGAACCCCGCACCATGGCCCAGCGCGACTCCGCCCAATCCCGGGCGGTCGGCCAGTAGCGGCCGCCGCCGGCGCGTACGCCGATGTACTGGAGGCGTTCCAGATGGCCGCCGTTGTAAAGCGCCCAGAGCACCTCGCCCACGCCGAACAGGCCGATCGCCACCGGGATGAAGTCGATGCCGTTGATCAGCTGGGCCGATCCGAACGTGTACCGCTGCTCACCGCCGCCGATGTCGATGCCGACAGTGGCGAGCGCGAAGCCGAGCAACGCGGAGATCGCGCCGAGCAGCCGATTCTTGCCCACGATGACAATCAGCATCAGCAGGCCGGCCATGACGACGAGGAACAGTTCCGGTGGTCCGAAGCTGGTCGCCACGGCTGCGGTGACCGGGGCGGCCAGGGTCAGCAGGAGCGTGCCGACGGTCCCCGCGACGAAGGATGCGATCGCCGCCATGACCAGGGCCGGCCCCGCTCTGCCCTGGCGGGCCAGCGGGTAGCCGTCGAACGTGCTCGCCACGGTGGCCGACTCACCGGGCGTATTGATGAGTACGGATGTGATGGTCCCGCCGTACATCGCCCCGTAGTACACCGCCGCGAGCATGACGATCGCGCCGGTCGGATCGAGGCCGAAGGTCAGCGGCAGCAAGATGGCGATCCCGGCGGACGGACCGAGCCCGGGCATGACGCCGACCACCATGCCCAGGAACACGCCGGCGCAGAGCAGGAGCAGGTTGGCCGGGGAGACTGCGTTACCGATGCCGTTGATCAAATCGCTGAGGATGTCCACGGGGGTCTCCCGACTGGGTCACGGCAGGGGGAGTGGGCCCAGCGGCAGGCCCGCATCCAGCAGCACCTCGAAAATGACGTACAAGATCACCGGAGTCAGGATGCTGATGGCCGCGTTCCGCACGAGGTGCCTCCGCCCCAGCATCACCAGCAGGGCGAACATGACCAGTCCCGACGTGAGGAACGCGCCCAGCGGAACCAGCAGGAACAGGAAGGCCGCCATCCCGGCCACGGTCGCCAAGAGCGTCCACGGATGCCGCCCGCCCGGCACCTCCTCTCCCGGCGCATCCTCTCCATGCACCACCTCTCCCGGCACCACCTCTCTTTCCGCCGTGCTCGCGCTCCGTTGAGCATCTGCGAGATCACCGCGGGATGCGGCCGGGCGCAGGGACCGGAAGGCGGCGACGCAGCACAAGAAGACGCCGAGCACGCCGATGACGCGAGGAAAGAAGCCGGCGCCGAGCCGGCCTGCGGGGGCGCGCCACTCCATGCCGAACGCGAGCACGGTGTACACGGCGAGGATCACCGCGAGAGCGCACAGGAACGCGGTCATCGCCGTCGGCCGGACCCGCCGCCCCACCGGGCCGATCACTTGATCGCCCCGTGTTGCCTGAGGATGGATTCGAGGTCGGTCGAAGTCCGTTGCAGGTACGCGGTGAAGTCGGCGCCCCAGCGTATGTCCTCGGTCAGCTGGTTCTTGACGAGGTAGTTCTTCCACTGCGGCGTGGCCACGACCTTCTTCATGGTGTCGATCCACCACTGCTGCACACTGGCCGGGACGTTCGGCGCCAGGATCAGCCCGCGCGGCATCGACGGCAGGCCCTTGTATCCGAGGGCCTCCGCGGTCGGGATGGTGGGGAGGGAGGCGAGCGGCCTGGTGCCCGTGAACAACAAGCCGGTCATCTTCTTCGCCTGAAGCTGGCCGATGAGCTCCGCGGGGTTGGAGACGACGGCGTCCAACGCCCCGGACAGCAACGATGTCTGGAGCTGTCCCTCCTCGTTGAACGGCACGTAGTCGATCTGGTAGCCCGCCGCCTTGGCCAGCATGGCGTGCAGGATGAAGTCGACGTTGACCGTGCTGATGCCGCCCACCGCGACCTTGCCCTTGCGCTTGGCGAACTGAACCCACTGCTGCCAGGTCGTGATCCCGCTCTTGGGCGCGACGGCGAACACCGCGTTGTCGGTGGCGAACAGGCCGACCGGGGTGAAGTCCTTGTAGGTCCAGCCGGTCTTGGCCTCCAGCGGGGTGGTGATGAACGAACCCGACGTCGTCGAGATCGCGTACGGGTCGCCGCGCTTGCCGAAGAGATATCCCCATCCGGTGGCGCCGCTGCCGCCCTCCCGGTTCTCCACCCGGATGTCCTCGGGGTAGAGCTTGTTCTTCTTGAGGATGTCGACCATGGTCCGGGCCATGATGTCGTTGCCGCCGCCCGGGCCGAACGCGATCGTCCAGTCGAGTTCCTTGCGCGGATAGTTGTCCGCGGCCTGCTCACCGCCGCCGGCCGAGGCGCCGCAAGCGGTGATCGTCATAGCGGCCACAGCGGCCGCGACCACTGCCTTGATGGGTTGTCGCACGTGGACCCTCCTTTGTCAGCCGTGCGGAACCCCCGAGTCCCCCGAGTTGCTGCGATGCCGGGAACCCGCGGCGAAAGCCGCGAGCCGCCCGCCTGAGTCGTACAGACGCGACTCCAGATGCACCACCCGCCGGCCCGGCCGCAGCAGCCTGGCCTCGCACCGGCAGTCGCTGGTCACGGGACGGAGGAATCGCATCTGCATTTCGATGGTCACCGCCGTCTCGAGGTAGCGGTGACACAGATGACCAAGACGGCGTCCCTGTCGATGTTCGGGTCCACGCCAAGCCGCCGGTGTCAAGACCAGGTGAAGACGGGCGGCCGCTTGTCGAGAAAGGCCCGTACGCCTTCGGCGTAGTCGTCGGTGTCGAAGGAGGAATTGCGCAGGTCCGTCGTCTCGTCGTCGTCTTCCGTCTGGCCCGCGACGATCCGGCCGATGATCTCCTTGGCGGCCCGCACGCTGTATTGCGCGCGCGTGGTGAGCAGCGCCGCGAACTCGTACGTGTGCCGCTCCAGGTCGTCGCCGGGAATGATCTCGTCGATCAGTCCGACGCGCAGTGCGGTCTCGGCGTCCAGCTGCTTGCCAGACATCAGGATCCATTTCGCGCGGGACGGCCCGACGAGGTCGACGAGCCGCTTCGCGGACTCGAGGCCGTAGACGAGCCCGAGCTTGGCGGCCGTGATGGCGAGCCGGGCACGTTCGTCGGCGAAGCGAAAGTCGCAGGCCAGGGCGAGTCCGCACCCGCCGCCGATGCAGTAGCCGTGGACCATGGCGATGGTCGGCTTGCGCATTCCGGCCAGCGCCTGCTCGGCGGCCGCCACGTGCTCGTTGTACGAGCGGGCGCTGGCGGCGTTCCCCCGCACCTCCTGGAACTCACTGATGTCGGCGCCCGAGGCGAATGCCTTGCGCCCGGCCCCGCGTACGACCAGCACCTTGATCGCGGAGTCGGCGCCAATCTGCCCGAGCAGGCGCGGCAGTTCCTCATACATGCCGAGGCGAATCGCATTGTGGCTGTCAGGGCGGTTCAACACCAAGGTGGCCACCGCCCCAGAACGCTCCACAACCAGGTCGTCAGACATCTACGTCACTCCTATGCAGTTCAGGGTGCTGGTCGTAGGCGACGCCGTCGGCGTACAGCCGCTCGATCTCGTCGTCGTCATAGCCGATCTCCCGCAGCACGTCGGTGGTGTGCTGCCCGAGCCACGGGGCGGGCCCGCGGACCTCGTACGGCAGATCGCTGAACTTCGTCGGCGGGGCTATCGTGCGCATCAGCCCGATGAGGGGATGCCTGACCTCGGCGATCATGTCACGGGCGGCCACGTGCGGGTCGTCGAGAGCCTCGTCGTAGGTGAAGACCGGCCCGCCGGGCACACCGGCCGCCCGCAGCACCTCGATCCAGTCCGCGGTGGGCTTGGTCGTCGTGATGGCCTCGATCTCGCGCTCCAACTCGTCGATGGCGGCCATGCGATCGGCGAGGGTGACGAACCGGGGATCGTCCAGCCACTCCGGCCGCTCGAAAACGTCGAGCACCAGGCGCTTCCACAGCCGGTCGTTGTTGGCGCCGATCGTCACATAGCCGTCCGCCGTGCGGTACGCCTGGTACGGCGTCGACCGGCGATGCCGGGTGCCGGTCTGCGCGGGCACCTCGCCGTCCCCGAAGTACGCGCCGGACTCCCAGACCGTCCAGGCCAGCGCGGCGTCCACCAGCGAGATGTCCATGTACTGGCCCTTGCCGGTGTGGCGACGGACCATCTCGGCGGCGAGGATCGAATAGATCGCGGTCGCGCCGGCCGCGAGGTCGGTGACGGCGATGCCCACCTTGGCGGGCCGGCCACCGGGCTGCCCGGTCATCCGCATGAGGCCGGTCACGCCCTGCGCCATGATGTCGAAGCCGGGCCGGTCGCGGTACGGGCCGGTCTGGCCGAAACCGCTGATGGAGCAGTAGAGGACGTCAGGTCGTACGTCCCGTACGGCCTCGTAGCCGATCCCGAGGCGGTTCACCACGCCGGGACGGAAGTTCTCGATGACCAGGTCGCAGTCCCGCGCCATCCGCAGAAAGGCGGCCCGGCCACGGGCGTCCTTCAGGTCCACCGACACGCTGCGCTTGCTGCGGTTGGGCATCGCGAACGGGTAGCTCTCGCCGTTGACCTTGGGGGCGAGTCGTCGCGAATCGTCCCCGGTGCCGGGCTGTTCCAGCTTGATGACGTCGGCCCCCAACTCGGCGAGAACCATCGTGCAATAGGGCCCGGACAGGAAGCGGGTGAGATCCAGAACCTTGAACCCTTGGAGCGGAAGCCTGTCATTCGGAAGCACTGCCAACCTTCCCGCATTATGGAATGCTGTACCGCATTACAGAAAACCTAAATACGATATGGCCGGAACGTCAATGGGAGGTGCTGGTGACCACCGATTCGGCTCGTTCCGGCGTGCAGGCGCTCGACCGTGCCGCCGCGATCCTGCGCTGCTTCGGTCCGGGGACGTCGGAGCTGGGGATCAGTGAAATCGCCCGGGCCACCGGGCTGGCCACGAGCACGACACATCGGCTGCTCACCGCGTTGCAGCACAACCGGCTGGTGCGGCAGACCGCCCATCGCCGCTATGCGCTTGGCCCGCTGTTCGTTCAGCTGGCCCATACCGCCGCGGCGCCCACGGCCCTGCGTGACCTGGCGCTGGGACCCATGCGCGAGCTGCGCGACCGTACCGACGAGACCGTGGGGCTGCACGAACTGCTGCCCTCGGGGGAACGCGCGGTCGTCGAGCAGGCGGAGAGCCGCCAGCCGCTGCGCCGCAGCTACACCGAGATCGGCGAGCCGATTCCGCTGCCGTACGGCGCGCCAGGCAAGGTCCTGCTGGCCTTCGTCCCGCACGCCCTGCGCGAGAAGGTCCTGGCGGCCCCGATCGAGCAGGTCACGAAGGGGACGATCACCGATCCGGACGTTCTGCGGCGGCAGCTCGACCAGATCCGCGAGCGTGGATACGCGATGTCGTTCGCCGAGCGCACGCCCGGGATCCATACCGTGGCCGCCCCGATCTTCGGCCCCGCCGACCGCGTCGTCGGTTGCCTGAGCCTCAGCGGCCCCGAAACACGCATGCCCCGACGGCGGATGGACGGGCTCGCCGGGCAGGTGACCCGATCGGCATGGGCGGTGTCGGAATCGCTCGGCGCCACCCCCGAAAGCGTCGCCCGCTGCCGCGCCGTCGCCGCCGCAGGCTCCTAAGGATTCCTGCGCACGATCACCGCGAATCGGTCCGCGGGGTTTGGGGCGCCTGCCGCCGAGCGCCGAAGGTTTAGACCTGTGCGCAGTCTGTGACCTTTTCGCCGCGTACGGTGTTGGGCGCGCCGAAGTCCTCGACCGGGGCGCTGTTGCCCGAGCAGCTCAGCGCCCCGCCGATGAGGTTGCCGACCAGCAACGGCCCGTACGGGCCGGCGAGGCGGCTGTACCGCTCGTTCGCGGAGATCTGCGTGTTGCCGGTCAGGACGACGCTCCCGGTGAGCCTGTTCCCTGCGACGGTGACGTCCCGGCTGGTCGTCGCGATCGTGACCGCGCCGTTGAAGGTGGAGCCGAACATCTGTATCGACGTGGCGCCGGCCGAGACGACCGTCCCGTTGACCGTGGTGTCCCGGACGACAAGCGACGCTCCGGCGCTCACCGTCACCTGGCCGGCCACCTCGGCGTTCGTCAGGCACGTCACGCCTTGGCCGGCGGTGACGCGGGAGTGGCGGCCGGT
>CALAED010000053.1 GCA_937891035.1 uncultured Thermomonosporaceae bacterium
CGCGCGGCCATGGCAATGTAGGCCGCCCGCACGCGGGCGATCGTGGCCTGATCCTGGCGGGTGAGCACGTAGCCGGTAGAGCCCACGCCGGCCAGCGGACCGGACCACCACAGCTCGGGATCCACGACGTGCTCCCAGCTGATCTCGTCGATCGTCACGTCTGAGAACCCGGCGCCGGACACCAAGGCGCGGAATGCCTCCGGGTTGCCGTAGGTCTGGAAGGGCGTCACCGGAACGTCTTCCGGCCAGGTCACCCCGGCTCGTCGCATCGCGTCGTTGACGATCGACTGCGCCGTGCTGCCGGGCATCGGCCAGCAGGTGAGCGCGAGCCGGCCGCCTGGGCGCAGCACCCGGCGCAGCTCGGCCAGCGTGGCGTCCGGCGAGCCGACATGGTTGATGACGAAGTTGCCGACGACGGCGTCGAAGGTCGCGCCGGGGAACGGCAGCTCCGGCAGCTGGGCCGGCCGGACGTCAAGACCCGGCACGTTGCGCGCGGCCGTCTCGACCATCTGCGGGTCAGCGTCGACCGCCCTGACGTGGGCGCCCCGCCGCCACGCCACCGAGGCGACCGTGCCGGGCCCGGTTCCCACATCGAGCACCGCGGTATGCCGGCCGGCCGCCACCGCGTCGAGGAGCGCTTCGGCGGTATGGGCCGTCATGCGCGCGAAGACGCGTTCGTAGGCGGCCGCCCGCCCCGCCCACATGACGCGCTCAAAAGCGTCGAAGTCAGTCACCACATCGCCAGTATCAGCACAAAGCGCATGTCGCGCAGGATGCGAGGCCGGATGCGCCGCCGCACGCACCGGGCGGGCACGGGTGCGGCCGGTCAGGCAGGGCCCCGCAGCACACGCTCGGCCACCTTGTCCCACCGGGCGGAGTGGCCGGGAAGCGCGAGAATCCGGCGCATCAAGTCCTGGTCGCCGTGGAAAGCGCGGAAGGCCTCGGTGACGGTGACGCTCGTGCCGCGCTCGGGACGGTGCTCGATGACGGTGGGATCCCCGGCCGCGACGTCGCCCTCTTCGAGCACTCGCAGGTAAGCGCCGGTGCGCTCGGCCCGCGTGAACCGGCCGACCCAACCCGGCCGGTCCATCCAGGCGCGGAACACTCCGCATGGCACCCGCGGCCCGGTGACTTCAAGCAATGCGCTGCCCACGCGCCAGCGCTCGCCCAGCAGAGCACCGTTCGGGTCGACGCCGCGCAGGGTCAGGTTCTCGCCGAAGATCCCGTTGCGCAGCTCACCGTCGCCGAGTCGCGCGGCCCACCAGTCGAGGTCTTCGCGGGCATAGGCGTACACGGCCTGTTCCGGCCCGCCATGGTGGCGTTTGTCCACCTGTACGTCACCGGCGACGCCGAGGCGACCGACGGCTACCCTGCTGGTGACGGGACGCTTGTCGATGGCGGTGCGCCCGAGGGTCTTCGCCCAGGGCACGTCGGCGGGCTGTCCCACGTTCACCGAAATGACCTGGCCCATGGCCGGGACGCTACCTCACCTCACCGACGCTGGAGGACTGGCTTATTCGCCGCCCCGGTCCGTACGATTGTCATGATCAACACTATCGTCCGGAGCCTCGGCGGCCGCCGGCTCGGCGGGCGCGGCCGGCTCCGGCGGCGCCTCGGCCGGCATGACGCGGAGCGTGCCGGGCCTGCCGGGCCCTTGGTCCAGCCGGACGACGCGACCGGGATAGGCGCGCCCGGCGATCTCGACGTCGCGTTCGTCCCATACGCCGTAGAAGACGGGACAACCGTCCCAGAGCTCGACCTTCTCCGCGCCCGTCGGCCAGCGATGGCCGAAGCTGTCGATGAGGATCTTCTGTTCGGCCGATGGCAGGCCGGCCCCGGTCCGCTCGGTCCGCGTGTCCGTCTCGGTCATGATCCTCCGATCCTTGCCGCGCTTGTCAGTCTTGGTGGCCTTGTCGGCGGCCCGCCCGCGCGGCCGTGGGCGCCTGCTCAGCTGATCGAAGATCTCCTCGGGCACCAGCTTCAGCTCGAACGGTCGCGTCACGAGGTACGGCCTGTCCCCCGAGAGGTGGGCGCGCTCCACGAGATCACCACCTTCGAGTTCGAACACGTGCACTTTGGGCAGCCGGCCGACCGGCTCCACGACCCACAGCGCCGGCACGCCGAACCGAGCCCACATGTGCTTCTTCGGGCCCAGATCGCTGTGGGCCGAGGCCGGCGACATCACCTCGACGACCAAGAGCGGCGGCCCGTTGGCGTACCACCCGTCGCCCGACAGCCGCGCGCGCTCCGCCACGATCACGTCGCCGCGCAGACAGGTGTCGCTCGCGAGCCGGACCCCGAAGCGGGGCAAGATCTGCTGGTCGGGCTTCTGCGCGAGCGCGAGCGGCAAGACCAGGTCAGAGACCACCATCTGATGCAAGAGAGAATGGGCCACGACACTTAGTGTCGCGCCGAACGCGCTAAGTCACCACCGATTCCACGGAATCCGGGGTGCGTTCCGCCCTTACTTCTTGCCCTTGTCGCCAACCGTCACGCCTGTCGACAACGCGGCGACGAAGGCCTCCTGCGGAACGTCGACCCGCCCGATGGTCTTCATCCGCCTCTTGCCCTCTTTCTGCTTTTCCAGCAGTTTCCGCTTGCGCGTGATGTCGCCGCCGTAACACTTGGCGAGAACGTCCTTGCGGATGGCGCGGATGTTCTCCCTGGCGATGATGCGGGATCCGATGGCGGCCTGGATGGGCACTTCGTACTGCTGTCGCGGGATGAGCTCCTTGAGCTTGCCGGTCATCATCAGGCCGTAGTCTCGGGCCTTGTCCCGGTGCACGATCTGGCTGAACGCGTCGACCGACTCGCCTTGCAGCAAGATGTCGACCTTTACCAGGTCGGCCTCCTGTTCGTCGCTCGGCTCGTAGTCCAGCGACGCGTATCCGCGGGTACGCGACTTCAACTGATCGAAGAAATCGAAGATGATCTCGGCGAGCGGCATCATGTACCGGATCTCCACGCGGTCGGCCGACAGATAGTCCATGCCCTGCAGCGCGCCGCGGCGCCCCTGGCACAACTCCATGATCGCGCCGATGTAGTCGCTCGGGGAAAGCAGCGTGACCTTGACGATGGGCTCGAAGACCTGCGCCACCTTGCCTTCGGGGAACTCGCTCGGGTTGGTCACCATGTGCTCTTCGCCGGTCTCCATCACGACCCGGTAGACGACGTTCGGCGCCGTGGAGATCAGCGACAGATCGAACTCGCGCTCCAGCCGCTCACGCACGATCTCCATGTGCAGCAGGCCGAGGAAGCCACAACGGAAACCGAAGCCAAGCGCGAGTGAGGTCTCCGGCTCATAGATCAGCGCGGCGTCGTTGAGTTGCAGCTTGTCGAGCGCGTCCCGCAGGTCCGGGTACTCATCGCCGTCGACCGGGTACAGACCGGAGAACACCATCGGCTTGGGGTGTTCGTACCCGCTGAGCGGGCGGCTCGCCGAGCGGGACGCGGTCGTCACCGTGTCACCCACGCGCGCCTGCCGTACGTCCTTGACGCCGCTGATCAAATAGCCGACCTCGCCGACGCCGAGTCCCTCGACCGCCTTGGGCTCCGGTGAGATCACGCCGACCTCGAGCGTGTCGTGGGTCGCCCCGGTCGACATCATCAGGCACTTCTCGCGCCGCGACAGGCGTCCGTCGACCACCCGTACGTAGGACACGACGCCGCGGTAGGTGTCATACACCGAATCGAAGATCAGCGCGCGCGCCGAGCCGGCGGGGTCTCCGGTCGGCGCGGGGACCGTTTCCACGATCCTGTCGAGCAGTTCGGAGACGCCCTCGCCGGTCTTGCCGGACACGCGCAGCACGTCGGACGGTGCGCACCCGATGATGTTGGCGAGCTCTTCGGTGTACTTGTCCGGCTGGGCGGCGGGCAGATCGATCTTGTTCAGGACCGGGATGAGGTGCAGATTGGCATCGAGCGCCAGGTAGAGGTTGGCCAGCGTCTGCGCCTCGATGCCCTGGGCGGCGTCGACCAGCAGCACCGCGCCCTCACACGCGGCGAGCGACCGCGACACCTCGTAGGAGAAGTCCACGTGGCCCGGGGTGTCGATCAGGTTGAGCACGTGCCCGCGCCAGGGCAGCCGAACCGCCTGACTCTTGATCGTGATGCCGCGCTCGCGTTCGATGTCCATGCGATCGAGGTATTGGGCGCGCATCTGGCGTGCCTCCACCACCCCGGTGAGCTGCAGCATCCGATCAGCGAGCGTCGACTTGCCATGGTCGATGTGCGCGATGATGCAGAAGTTGCGGATGATCTTCGGGTCAGTGCCGATGGTCGCGTTCACCTTCTCGCTCGCTTCGCCATGTCTCCCAACCAGCCAGAAACCCCGACCGACCCCCCGGAGCCGGGGCTCACCGTCAATTCCGCTCGCTCGCCGGCTCGCCGCGCCATCGCGCTGGGTTCGGGCTGCATGGCCACCGAGGCGTGGTCCTTTGCGGTACGTGATCAGGCTTCTCCCGTGAACTCTATGTTCCCATGAGCGGGGAACGACCCCGACCGCCGCCATCGGGCGGTTCTCGTTTGGGGTTCACCACCGATATTGGTAACCTGTCTTGCTGCGTGTGGCGCGCGAGGTGTGTGCCCGGCCCAGCCGCGCGCCCCCATCCCTAACGACTTTTACCGAGGCTTCTTCGTGGCGAACATCAAGTCCCAGATCAAGCGCAACAAGCAGAACGAAAAGCGCCGCATGCGCAACAAGGCCGTCAAGTCCGAGCTGAAGACCTACGTCCGCAAGTTCCGGGAGGCCGCGGACGCGGGCGACGTCGAGGCGGCGACCCTCGCCATGCGGGCCGCCTGCCGCAAGCTCGACAAGGCCGTCAGCAAGGGCGTCATCCACAAGAACCAGGCGGCGAACCGCAAGGCGGCCATCGCCAAGCGCGCCAACACGCTGATCTCGGCGAGCAACTAGGCGGCCACCGCTACACCCGCCGCGGCCCCAGTCGGCCGCGGCGGTATCGTGCTCCGCCGCATGACATCGGGTCATGCGCGCCTGGCAAAGCCCGCCCGCCGGTCCAGACTTTGGCCGGTGTCTCAACACCCGCGTCCGTCGCGAGCGGCCGGTTGTCGTCGGGTGCCGCGGACCGCTGGACGTTGGTGGACGCCGCAGCCGTAGCCGAGATCGTCAGCGGCCCGCGCGGGCGGCGACGATGTCGCCAACGGCCTTCTCCAGCGCGTAAGCGGGATCCGTCGCTCCGCCCTTGACCTGGGCGTCGGTCTCGGCGACCACGGTGAGCGCGTGGGCCACCCCGTTCGGCGTCCAGCCGCGCAGCTGGCCGCGGACTCGATCGATCTTCCATGGCGGCAGGCCGAGTTCTTTGGCGAGCGCGGCCCCGCGCAGATGACGCGGCGCGCCGCCCACCTTGGCGAGGGATCGGACGCCCTGCGCGAGCGCGCTGGTGATGAGCACGGGCGCCACCCCGGTGGCCAGCGCCCAGCGAAGTTGCTCGAGCGCGGCGGCCAGGTTGCCTTCGACGGCACGGTCGGCCACCGCGAACCCCGTTACCTCAGCGCGGCCACGGTGATAGCGCGCGACCGCGTCGTCGTCGATCGCGCCGCCGGTGTCGGAGACCAGCTGATCGCAGGCGGAGGCCAGCTCGCGCAGGTCAGTGCCGATCGCGTCGAGCAGGGTGCGGGCCGCTCCCTCTGTGATGGAGCCCCCCGCCCGCCGGACCTCGGCGCGCACGAACCCGATCCGGTCCCCTGGCTTTGTGATCTTCGGGAAGTTGAGCTTGCGCGCGCCGGCCTTGCCGAGCCCGTCCAGCAACGCCTTGCCCTTGGCGCCACCCGCGTGCACGACGACCAAGACGATGTCGTCGGCAGGACTTTTCGCGTAGCCGAGGAGCTCGGCTGTCAGATCCTTGCCGAGGTCTTGAGCGCCGCGCACGACGAGGACCTTGCCGCCGCCGAACAACGACGGTGAGGTGAGTTCACCCAACCGCCCCGGCTCCATGGTCGCCGGCAACAGGTCGACGACCTCTACCTCGGGATCGCCCCGCCGGACGGCGACGACGATCTCGCCGATCGCCCGGTCGACGAGCAGCTCTTCCTCGCCGACGATCAGGGTCACCGGATCAACAGCCACGCAAGCAGCATGCCATGCCCAGGGCCGCACCCCGGCCGGCGACCCGAAATCAGCCGCGCTCGTCTGCGGAACGACCGTTCGGCGTTTCTGAACACCGCCGGCGCGCACGACGGATCTTGCGCGGTGCCGGAGAAACGATGCGGCACCAGGTCTCCGTCAGCCGCATGGCCGGCCAACGTGAGGGAAGGCGGCTTGCGGTCTGGGCAGGCCATCCGAGATCACGCCGCGGTCCGTCCGGGACCCCGGGCCTGGACAACACACACCCGCACCGCCGTCATCGCCCTGCGGGGGACCGGGAGACGACCGCCGGCCCGCCGGCCGTGCGCACCACGGCTATCGAACCGCCGGTGTCCGTGCGAAAGGCGCGCATGCCGAGATCGCGCAGCAGGGCCAGCGTCGCCGGAGCAGGATGACCATAGTCATTGTCCGCGCCCACCGAGATGACGGCGACCCTCGCCCCGGACGCCGCGAGAAACTCCGGATCCTGGGCCTTCGAGCCATGATGTGGAACCTTGAGCACGTCCACCGGCCCGGCGCCGGCGACGAGAGAGCGTTGCGCCTCGGTTTCGAGGTCGCCGCTGAGCAACACGCCGAGGCCGGGCCAGCGGGCCACCATGACGACGCTGGTGTTGTTCACCGTCGTGCCGTCATCGCGGGTCGATACCCGCGGCCCCTGCGGGCTGGGCGCGAGCACGGTCAGGCTCAGGTTGCCGACGACCCATCGCTGCCCCGGCCGGGCCGGCGCCACCTGTTCACCGCGCAGCGCTCGCAGCTCCCGCCCGGCGCTGCGTCCACTGATCACGACTGTCCCCACAGTACGTCCGCCGAGTACGCCCGGGAGCCCGTCGATGTGGTCGGCGTGCGGGTGCGTGAGCACGATGAGCGGAACGACCCGTACCCCGAGATCGGTCAGGCAGCGGTCCATCAGCCGTGGATCGGGGCCGGCGTCGACCACGACGGCCCGCGCGGGACCGGCCGCCAGCACCAAGCCGTCGCCCTGGCCGACGTCGCAGGCGACGAACAGCCAGCCGCGCGGGGGCCAGCCCGGCTGCCACACCCGGACGCCGATCATCGCGACGAGCAGCCCGGCGACCACGGCGGCGGCGAGTCGCCGTGGTGTGCTGCGCCGCAGCAGCACCAACGCGATCGCGCCCACCGCGAGCAGGACCATGCCGCCCACGAACCCGTCTGGCCAGGCCACCGTCGCGTACGGCAGCTCGGCGGCCACCCGCGCGACTCCAACGATCCAGCCGACGGCCAGGCCGGCCGGCCACACGAGCAGCCGGGCAAGCGGAAGGGCGAAGGGCGCCACGCTACCGGCGGCGGCGCCCAGCAGGGTCGCGGGCACCACGGCGGGCCCGGCCAGCAGGTTCGCCCCGATCGCGACCAGGCTGAGCTCGCCGGACAGCATGACGAGGAGCGGCGCACAGGCCAGCTGGGCCGCGGCGGCGACCGCGAGCGGCTCGGCGATGACGCGGGGCAGCCGCCGGCAGAGCAGATCGCGCCAGCGCGGCGCGAAAACCAGCAACGCCGCCGTCGCCACGACGGACAGCGCGAAGCCATACGAACGGGCCAGCGCGGGGTCGGCCAGCACGAGGAGGACCACGGCCCCGCTCAACCCCGCGACTCCGTGCCGTTGTCGGCCGCTGACCAAGGCGAGCAGACCGATCATCGCCATCACCGTGGCGCGCAGCACGCTCGGCTCCGGACGCGCGACGATCACGAAAACGAGCACGGCGGCCGCGGCGAGCGCCGCGGCTCGCCGCCTGCCAAGCCCGGCGAACCTGGCCAGCCCAAGGACCGCCCCCGCGACGATGGCGAGGTTGGCGCCGCTGACGACCATCAGGTGACTCAGCCCGGCGGCTCTGAAGTCCTCCTCGAGATGACGGTCGAGCCGCGAGGTGTCGCCGACCACCATGCCCGGAAGCACCGCTCGTTGGGCCGCGGGAAGTGGGTCGCAGGCCTCCCGCAGCTTCGCCCGGACCGTCTCGGCGGCGCCCTGGATCGCGGTCGGCCCGCCCACCACGACGGGCGGTCCCCGGACGACCACCACCGCGGCGAGCAACTCGGCGTGGTCCGGCGGAATCATCCGCCCGGTGAAGCGCACCCGCTGACTGATCGCTAATGAGCGCCAGCGCGGTGCGGCCGCGAGCACCAGCACCGGCACCCTGGTGCCGATCACGCGGCCATGGCCGTGCACGCGTTCCGCCCTGACGCGAACCATGATGATCTCGCGCCCTTTGCTCGACACCGGCTGCGGGCTATCGGTGACAGTGGCGTCGAGCGTGGCCCCGGCACCGGCGACGGCGAGCGCCCGAACCGGCCCCGACCCGATGGCCGACAGCCGCGTCCCGACGCCCGCCGCCGACGCGGCGGCGCAGGCCAGTGCCGCCCCGACCAGGGCACCATGCCGGGCGATGGCGCCGACGGTGCCGGACCGCCGCCCATGACGCGCCGCCGCCAGCGCCGGCATCATAGCGCCGCAGCAGA